>CAZDXD010000209.1:0-2412 GCA_964509415.1 uncultured Treponemataceae bacterium | reverse complement strand
AAAGCGCCGGCGAAAGCGGCTGCATGCCGCTAATTTCGCAGCTTAGCTCTCTTGCGAAGAGCGCGGCTGAAAGCTATTCGCGCATTGCGGATTTTTCGGCATTGCCGCCTGACGCTTTAGGTCTTTCCGGGAAACCTCTGCATTCCGATGCGGTAACAGAAAGCCAGATTATGAAAGAAAAACTCGCCGTCGTAAAAGCGGTGGCGGACTCTGATTCCCCTATTCTTTTTATTGGCGAAAGCGGAACAGGGAGGGAGTTTTTTGCAAGGAAGCTTCACGGCTTTAGCCGCCGCGCCGCGGAACCTTTTGTTCGGATTAACTGTCCGGCGTTTTCGGATGCTCTTCTTGAGAAAATGCTTTTCGGGACGGAGCAGGAAAGCCCGCGCAGTGCGCAAAGCGGCGAGGATGAGCTTTCAGGGCTTTTGGAAAAAGCTGATACAGGCACGGTGCTTTTTAAGGGAATTGAAAGCCTTTCGGCTTCCATGCAGGAAAAACTTGTGCGCGCGCTTCAAGCCGGGTCCATTGAAAAAGAAGGCGATCCTGGCGCAGTCCCCATTCGCGCGCGCATTGCCGCTTCCACTGACTGCGACCTTGAAAAGCTAGTTGCTGAAAAAAAATTTCGCGCGGATTTATACTATACCTTGAGCGTTATCCCGCTTTATCTTCCGCCGCTTGCGGCGCGACGCGAAGACATTCTCTCTCTGGCATATATGTTCATGAAACACTGCGCTTTTGAAACGGGCAAGCCGTTTTTGTTTTTTTCTTCTGGCGCGGAGAAAGCTCTTTTAGACTATTCCTGGCCCGGCAACGTGCGGGAGCTTAAAAACGCGGTCGCGCGCGCGTGCATGTCAGGGACACCGCCATGCGTAACGGAAGATGATCTTCTATTGAATAATCGCCTGATTCTTGATAATAATATGAATGCTGACAGAAACCTAAAATCTGCCATAACGGTTTTTAAGAAGCAGTATATTGCGCAAATCCTTGCGGAAAACGGTTGGAATCAGAGCGCTTCCGCAAAAGTTTTAGGCATTCAGCGCACTTACCTGTCAAGGCTGGTAAAAGAATTGAAAATCAGGGAGCAGTAAATGGCTAACCAAGTTGCACGCAAAAACAATGAAGAAAAGCCTTCTTTCTCTCAAGCAGTTGCGGATTTCTTTTTTGCAAAAAGAAAAGTCTTAATCGCTGCCATTGCCGCGGTTTTCGCGCTTATACTCGCGCTGGTAATAGCGGCTGTCGTAAGGCAATCCCGCATGGAAAGGGCGTACGAAACAATAAGCGCCCTTATGGACGAGTGGAGCGAATTGTCCGCTAGCGATTCCCTTGATGCAGAGGCGGAAGAGAAGATTATCAGCTCCCTTGAAGAGACGGCTTCTTCAAACAGGCGAAACTTTGCAGGTGTTCGCGCCAACTTGTCCGCCGCTGAAATCTATTTTTCCAAAGAGGATTGGGAAGCTGCCAAAGGCTTCTATGAGGCAGCCGCCGCTGTTTCAGACAAATATTACACGACAGGCTACGCGCTTTACAACGCCGCCGTATGCGCGGAAGAATTGGGGCTTTTGGACGATGCCCTCTCCCTCTTTGAGCGGGCAGAAAGCTGCGCATCGTTCCCGCAAAAGGCAAGGTGCAGGTTTAACATTGCTCGCATTCAGGAGCAAAACGCCTCTGAAGATGCCGCGCTTGAATCCTACAGGATGCTTCTGGACTTGTATCCCTCCTCGCAGTGGACAGACCTCGCCCACTCGCGAATTATCGTGCTGGAAATATCTCAAGACAGCAATTAATGCGGCAGCCGGGCTGAATGTCTCGCTATTGCAAAACGTGTTTTGCTATACTTCTGCTTCTTTTTGCGGCATGCGGAATAGAAGTTTACATTTACCTTGAACCCGTAACCACATACATTAACAAGCCGGGAAGCGCCGCAGACGAGGCGCTAAACTACGTAGCCTTTGTTACATCCGATGCTGCAAACGACTCGGACTATTTCAAAGGCTTTGAAATTTACTACCGCATTTACAACAACATCACAACGCTCAACTCTGACGTTTCCGCAATCGATTCCTACAGCGAAGACGACAGCACGCAGGCCTTAGCCTTTACATATTTAACTTCCACAAGAAGCTACAAAAGGCTTGCAGCGGTCGAACGGCTCACTAATGTTCCGCTCATTCCCGCCCAAACTAGCCAGCCTAACGACAACAGGGCAGTGTACATAAGGATTTACAACGCGGTCAGCACATATACCGCGGGCGTTAAAGTGTATGAGGTTGGCTCGCCGCAGTCAGCATCAGAGGACGGCACGCTCCTCCTTGACTTAGGCTCACCGCGAAGGACAATAAGCAGCATTTCAAGAGACACAAATCAGTACACCTTTCAGCTTGACTATATTACAAGCAGTCAAGACGACGTTTC
>CAZDXD010000208.1:0-2414 GCA_964509415.1 uncultured Treponemataceae bacterium | reverse complement strand
CTAGTTTTCTAGTCTCTGGGGCTGTGCAAGAAGGGTCTGCTTGCGCTTTCTAGTACCACTTGCTTTACCCTAGCTACTAAAATACTAGGCAACTAGACAACTAAATAACTAATCCACTAGATAACTAAAAAACTAGACCACTAGGCAACCTGCCCAGCCTCTAAGTTCTCAGTTCTCAGCTCTAAGATCTGAATTAAGCCTTAACGCGGCGGCTATTTCGTGCGCGGCTAAGCCTTCTGCACGCGCCATAGTCTCTGCCGCTTTTGCGGAAGCCTTCCAGCCTGAAATGTCAGCACCTGGCGTTTCAGTACACCTTAGCGTTGTTACCGTCTTTATAAAATGCCGTACTGAAAGCCCGCCTGTAAACGCCGCGGCACCTGCCGTGGGAAGCGTGTGGTTAATCCCCGCGGCGTAATCGCCAAGGACTTCCGCTGTTCTGTGCCCTATAAACAGGCTACCGTAGTTTTTAAGAGACGCGGCAAGCCTGTCTCTTTCAGCGCCAGGCTTCATTGCAAGCTCAAGGTGTTCAGGGGCTTTTTTATCGGCAATTGCCGCGGCAGTTTCCATGTCTTTAACCGTAATAATGAAGCCGTTTTCAGGAATGCTTGTACGGGCAGCGCTTTGAGGGGGAAGGGCTTCTTTCATAAAGCGTTCAATCGCTTCCGCAACCGCTTTTGCAAAAGCGGAATCCGTTGTTAAAAGAATAGCCTGCGCCGAGATGTCATGCTCCGACTGTGCAAGCATGTCAGCGGCTACCCATTCAGGACTTCCTGACCCGTCGGAGATAATCAGCACCTCAGAAGGCCCTGCTGGAATGTCAATGCCGGCGTCGCCGTAAACCGCCTTTTTTGCGGCGGTTACAAACTTGTTGCCTGGTCCCGCTATAACGTTTACCTTTGGCACGCTTTCCGTACCGTAAGTCATTGCCGCTACAGCTTGCGCCCCGCCAATGGCAAACACGCGCTCTATTCCGCACAGCGCAGCCGCCGCAAGAATGTTTTTATCCGCGTAAATTCCGCTTCTTCCGCTTTCTTCTGAATGGATAGGCGGCGTGCATAAAATAATTTCCTGCACGCCCGCAGCCTTAGCAGGACAGGCGCACATGATAAGGCTTGAAATAAGCGGGAAGCGCCCCGCGGGAACGTAAAGCCCCGCTTTTTCCACAGGAATGTTTTTTTGCCCTGCAAAAAGCCCCGGGGAAATTTCAGCTTCAAAGTCCTTAAAGCTCATCTTTTGCTTTTCCGCAAACATAAGCGCAAGATCCCGCGAAAGGCAAAGCGCGGAATAAAGTTCAGGATTTTCCCGTTTCATATCGACGAGGCATTTTTCAAGAACAGTTTCTTCTATTAGAAACTGCGGAGGGTCAAACTTATCAAACTCCGCGCTGTATCTGTGGAGCGCCTTATCCCCTTCTTTTTTAACGCTTTCAATAATTGCGCGCACCGCTTCGTCAGAGACTTCGACACGGCGAGGCGAAAAAAAGGATGCAGGGATTTCCGTTTCGGTTATTAGCTTAATTGGCGGCATGATTCCTCCCTCTTTGCAGTGCAAACTATACCAGAAGCGCTTTCAAAGTGCTATACTACTGGCATGATTAAGGCATTGCTTCTCGATTTGGATAACACGCTTTACCCTGAATCTTGTGAAATGGGCAAGGGTTTTTCGCGGCGGGTTAAGGCTTTTGTTGCGGATTATCTTGGGCTGAGCGTGGAAGAGGCGGCGGCTCTGCGCGAGAAAAACCTTGTGCGCTTTGGCACAACGCTTGAGTGGCTTAAAAAAGACTGCGGGCTTGTCGATGACGAGGCATATTTTGTCGCTATTCACCCCGAAAGCGAGACCGACGAGGTGCCGAAAGACCCCGCGCTTCGCCCCTTTCTTTTATCGCTGGAGCTTCCGCTCATTCTTCTTACAAACGCGCCGTACTTTCATGCCGAGCGCATTTTGAAGCACCTTAATGTCTTTGACCTCTTTTGCCGCATTTACGACTTAACCTGGAATGGCGGGCAGGGCAAGCCCTATTCTTCAAGTTTCTTAAATCCGCTTTCTGATGCGGGCTTTTCCCCAGAAGAAACGCTTTTTGTTGATGACAGCCTGAAATACGTTCTGGGCTACAGGAATGTCGGCGGCACCCCCGTTCTTGTAGACGAAACGGGAAAGCACGCCGCTGCCGCCGCAAAAGAAGGAATAACTTCAATACGCTCCATTTATGAGCTTCCTTCAACAAGCCTGCTTTAAAGAAACGTTGATCAATAGCTCAATATTGCCATGAACTTGCAGGGTTATAGGATTTTTCTTCATTGTCCGTAATAGGCGTTTGCGCCGTGTTTCCTTAAATAGTGCTTGTCCAAAAGAACCTGCTGCATGGCTTGAGGCTTGTGGTCAGCCAACACGTTGCAGTGCCATGCCATGAACGC
>CAZDXD010000207.1:0-2441 GCA_964509415.1 uncultured Treponemataceae bacterium | reverse complement strand
CGCTTCCTTGAAGGCTATGCGGGAGTCCTTGCAGGCTATGGGGCGGAAAACGCATACACTTGGGAAACAGCTGACGCTGTAGCTGCCCTTGCGGGAGAGGGCGTGCAGTTTGCGGTAGCGCCTGTCGCGCATCCTTCGGGCTGGATAGAAATAAATGGCGCAATTAAAAACGACATCAACACAATAGCTGCTGGAAAGGCAAGCTACGAAGGCGTTGTTTTCCCAGGCGACAATTCGGTCGCGGCGGACATTGCTTCAATCAGGAACACGCCTGTTATGGTAGGCAACACGCGCACCTTTGACGACTACTTTGCTGATGCCGTTACCGAAATCGGCTTGAAAGGCGAGCAGGCTAAGCTTTCGCTTGAAACGCAGTCTGCCATAATGAAAGAGCTCCACGACATGCGGGACGCAATCTCCGGCGTTAATATCGATGAGGAGCTTGCGGATATAATCAAGTTTCAGCACGGGTACAATGCCGCCGCAAGGTTTATCGCCGTTGTCAACGATATGCTTGATACCGTAATAAACAGGCTGGGCATGTAGCCGGCACAGGATGAGGGAAAATATGCAAAGAATAAGTTCCAATATTCAGTACACGGACTTGCAGTACGCCCTGCGCAGGCAGGAAACACGCCTTAACGCGCAGAACGCGAAAATCGCCAACCAGTCCGCCATTTCCAACCTGCGCGATGACCCGCTCGCGGCGGGGCATTCCGTCCGCTATAAATCGTACCTTGCCCGCCTTGAGCGCTTTGACAACAACGCCAAAACGCTTTCCGACCGCTTTAGGGTAGCGGAAGGCTATATGGCAAGCTCGATGGATGTGCTTCAGCGCATAAGGGAGCTTGCTGTCGCGGGCGCGACCGGTACCTACACCGCGAACGACCTTGGCAACATGGCTTCGGAGGTTAATGAGCTTTTGCAGGAGCTTGTTGTAAACGGAAATGCGACAGGACCTGACGGCGTGCGCGTTTTTGCCGGGCTAAAGAGCTTTACGGAGCCCTTTGAGGTTATTTACGGCGGCGCGGACGGGACGGGCACCCCGCTTATAAAAGAAGTGCGCTACAACGGCTCACTCGGAACAAAGAGCGTTGAGGTGGACGAGGGTGCGTTCCTTGAAGGCGACTGGGCTGGAAACAGGACATTCTGGGCGGAAGCGCAGAGCCTTTTTTCGCAGGTTGACGCAACAGGCTATGTTGTGCCCGCCGACACTTCAATAATCGTAGACGGCGTGGAAATACCGCTTGCAGCCGGCGACACTGTTTACGCCATTATCTCTAAAATCAACTCGTCAGGGGCAGCTGTAAAGGCTTCTCTTGACCCGGTTACAAGCGGGCTTAATATTACAACTGCGGATATCCGTCAGATGTGGCTCATGGACGGCAATGGCGGCACTGTGCTTTCCTCTCTCGGTCTGATTGAAGCGGGACAGCGCCCGCCCTACAACCTTTCGGGGCAGGTGCGAGTTTCAGGCGGGTCGATGTTTGACGCTGTAATCGCTCTTAGGGATGCTATGCTTTCAGGCGACCACGAAACTATAGGCGGAAGGGTTTTAGGTGCTCTTGACGGCGCTGTGTCAAACCTTTCCACGCGAATGGCGGAGCTCGGCTCCCGCTACGAAAGAGCAGAGGCGATTTCCGCGCGGCTTTCAGTCCAGACGCTTAACGCCCAAGCCGCCGATTCCAGAGAGGTTGACCTTGACTTTACAAAAGCCGTAACAGACCTTAAAATGCTTGAGTATGCTCATCAGGCTGCCTTGAGCACCGCCGGAAAGCTGTATTCCAACACTCTATTGAATTACCTGCGGTAAGACGGGGAAAAAAATGGAAATAAAGACAAAAGCAATGGGCACAGTTTCCATCACGGAAAAGCAGATTATCCGCATGAGCGAGGGCTTTTTTGGCTTTCCTAATAGCCACAGCTTTGCCCTGATTGATGCCGAACAGCGCCCCTTTATTTGGGTGCAAAGCCTTGACGATGAAAAGTTAGCGTTCTTGGCGGTTGACCCGTTTCTTTTCCGCTCTGATTACGAAATCAATCTTGACGATGCCGATGTCGCATCTCTAGGCATCGATTCCCCATCGGATGTCCTTGTTTTTGCCCTGATTACAATCCCGCAGGACGGCTCCCCTGTAACCGCGAACTTGCAGGGACCGCTCATTGTCAACAAAAGAAACAACAAGGCAATGCAGGCTGTTCACCCCGATCCGAAATGGACAACAAAGCATGACATTGCGGCCGAGCTTGCCGCCGCGCGGGAGGGCGCATGCTGATTTTATCGCGCAAGGTCAACGAGAAGATTATAATAGGCGATGATGTCGTCTTGACAATCATCGACACACGTGGCGAGCAGGTTAAAATCGGCATTGAAGCGCCCAAGTCCGTTAAAATACTGCGGCACGAGGTTTTTGAAGCAATACAGAGCGAAAACAAGGCGG
>CAZDXD010000206.1:0-2464 GCA_964509415.1 uncultured Treponemataceae bacterium | reverse complement strand
GCAGCATTACGCACATCACGGAGTTTTCGATTTTGTAGTCTATGTCGGGGATTTTATGCACGGCGTAGTTTTGAACGGGCACGGTTACGGGCGTTTTCACCACAAGGTAGTTTTTTTGCTCCGAGTGGTTTTTGCTGAACGCAAGCCTAAAAAGCATTTCGTAGGCGCGCTGTATATAGTAGACAAACTCCCTGTGCCCCGTGCGGATGTCGCGCAGCTTGGCAATAACGCGGCTCGCCTCCGCGTGCGACTCCTCTTCCGTTTCGAACGAGTAGACGCTAATTGAAGGGGTTTCCTCGCAGATTTTTTGCATGATGTGTCCCATTTCGTTGTAAATGTCTATCACCTTTTTTTCTTCTGAAGCGAGGGAAGAAGAAAACCCGCCCGCAGAGAGTATTTTGAAAGATTCCATCGCGCGGGCGTAGAGCGCGTCCATTTTGGCAAGGTAGGCTAGATCCGCCTCTGTCAAAAAGCCGTCGAGAGCGGAGGCATTTACGACAATCTTGTTCATGTTTTCTCCATATTAGTAAGTCTCAAGAACAGAATACCGAATGTGCAAGGGACCGTGCAAGTGTGCCGCGCGGCAAAAAACTTAAAAAAAAAGCCGCCCCAAAGGACGGCTTTAAGAAAAATAGCTGTTAGTTAATCCAGACGCGAAGTCCGTAATTGATTGGGCAGACAAAGTCAAAGCCCACGCCGTTGTCAATCTCAAGCTCAAGACCGGGAGCCACCTGCAGATAGGCTTCAAGAATTCCCCTAAGGAAGAAGATATTCAAGCCGACAGGAATGCGCGCGCCGACTCCAAAGGAAACATCTTTGCCTATGCCTATAAAAACATCGCCAAAGATGCCCGCGCCGACATACCAGTTAAGGCTCCAGCTGCGACCGCCTGTAATGCTGGGATTGAGAATCCAGTAGTCGCCAGAAATGCCAATCGCAAACGGGTCAAAGCTAGGAATCTCCACTGCAAAGAGAAGCGGAAAGCTGGTAAGCTTGAAAGTAACAGCGACCCCCGTAACTGCGTTGTTCGCGACATCCGTGCCGCCCTGAACGCCAATACCAAAAGCAAAAATGCTGCCGCAGGCAAGGCAAAGCATAAGCGCAACTACAACAATTTTTTTAGTCATTATCCAAACCTCCTAATGCCTAATGTTGAAGAGAAGTCTATCACTTTTGCGCCGCAAATGCAATAGGGATAAAGAAAAAAACAAAATGTTATTTTTGAGCGCTTGCGGCTAAACTCTAAACCGCTCCCATCACCTTGTGCGGAACGTATTCCTCGTCAATGTACGCAATTTCTTCTTTAGAAAGGCTTACGTTGAACGCGCCTGCCGCGTCATCAAGGTAGGCGGCCTTTGTAGCTCCTATAACGGGAGCCGCAACGCCCTTGGCAAAATGCCAGCTAAGCGTAATTTGCGTCATTGTGCACCCGTGCTTTTGCGCAAGCTCGTTTATGCGGGCAGCTATGCGCTTATCGTTCTCTTCCGTGGAATCGTACTTGATTTTGGCTGTCTCGTCGGTGCGGCTTCGCATGGTGTCGGCCTTCCAGTCAGGGCGGGAGGCGCGCCCCGCCGCAAGCGGGCTATATGGCGTGAGGGCAACTCCCATCTGCCTGCAAATGGGGATTAGCTCGCGCTCGTCCTCCCTGTAAAGCGGGTTGTAGTGGTTTTGCATGGAAACAAAGGGCATCCAGCCGTTATCCCGCGCGGCAAGCTGCATATTGTAAAACTGATAGCCGTACATCGCGGAGGCGCCAAGCGCGCGCACCATTCCCCTTTTTACAAGCGAGTTGAGCGCCTCCATTGTCTCTTCAATCGGGGTATTGTAGTCAAAGCGGTGGATAATGTAGAGGTCGAGAAAGTCAGTGCCGAGCCTGCGGAGCGTGCCTTCAATTTCCCGCTCAATCGCGGCGCGGGAAAGCGCCCCCTCGTTAAAGTACACCTTAGAGGCAAGGACAACCTTATCCCGCGCGACATTTTTTTTAATCGCGCGGCCTAAATACTCCTCGCTTGTGCCTGCGGAGTAGGTATTCGCCGTGTCAAAAAAGTTGAGACCTAAATCAAGCGCGTGGCGGATAATCGCCTCGCTTTCATCGGGATTGAGCGTCCAAGCGTGCATTTTGCTGGCAGGGTCGCCAAAGCTCATGCAGCCCAAGCATAGGCGGGAAACTTTAATCCCGCTGTTGCCGAGCGTTGTGTATTCCATTTTGCGCCTCCGGTTGTTTTTGCTTGTTGGCAGTATACTGCATAATCGCCGTTTTGTGGCAAAAGAATTGCGATTGAATTGCCGCCACAAATGTGTCTGAAAAACGGCGATTTTCGTTGCGCAAAAACGGCGATTTTTGCAACAGTCATATTGCAATATGCGTGGCAGTCATATTGGCAATATGCGTGTCTGAATTGCCGACGCAATTGCGGCTGAATTTCGGTCGTAATCGCGATTCTCTTTCTTTAGCTGCAAAAAG
>CAZDXD010000205.1:0-2483 GCA_964509415.1 uncultured Treponemataceae bacterium | reverse complement strand
AGCTATGTTTGTTGAAAAACCTGCGGAAAGCGCGGTAAGCGTTTTCTTGACTGCCAGCGCCTTTGACGAGGACACCTACGTTGTGCGCGTGGCGCGAAATGCCGTTAATCTTGACAACATTGTCTCTGACATAATCGCCAATTATCCGAGCCTTGACCCGTACGTGATTAACCACGCGGTGGAGCTTGTTAAGGACCAGATTATCAAGTACCTTAAAGAAGGAAGGGCGGTGGATGTCTTGGAGCTCGGCACGTTGTATCCCGCGGCGAAGGGCACGGTTTCGCGGGCGAACCCGCAAGTTTCAAGCCTGCCCGACCTTACGTTGCGATTCAAGCCGTCAAAACAGGCGCTTTCAGCCCTTTCCGCCGTGAAGCCTGTGAGCTTTATGTGCGAAGCCCGGAGCCTGAAATTAGCCGCATAATTTCGCTTAAAGACGGAAGCGAGGACGGCTCGCTTTACAGGGGATTCCCCGTGCGCGTTGAGGGCAGCAAGCTCAAAATAGCGGGGGAAGCGGGTCTGCCTGACGGCAGGCAGGCGGGCATTTTCTTTGTGCCTTTGGATAGCGATGGCGAGCCCGACAGGGACGAGGCGAGCTGGATTGCGGCGGACACGTCCTATTTGCTGCGCAATGTGCCTAAAACGCTTGAGTTTAACCTCCCTGACGCGGCAGAGGAAGGCAAAAGCTACTTTTTGGCGGTGAGGACAGCGTACAGCCCTTCAGGGAGAATACGCAAGGAGCCGCTCACCGGCTTTAGCCCAAGCGCGGTTAGGGTGCTTAGCTCTTGATTTGCAATAATTTGCTCTAGATAGTATTATAGGACTGCGCGAGGAGGGCTTGAAATGCCGGCGACGGAACACATTAAACAACTGATGGCTTCCTCTTCCTTTATAAGGAAGATGTTTGAAGAAGGAATAGAGATGAAGGCGCAGTACGGCGAGGAGAATGTCTACGACTTTAGCCTAGGCAATCCCGACCTTGAGCCGCCCGATGAGGTGCTTGAAGCCATTCGCCGCGTTGCCTCTAGCGGCGAGAAGGGCTTGCACGGCTATATGCCAAACGCCGGCTTTGCTTTTGCGCGGGAGGCGATGGCAAAGAAGGTAAGCGCGGAGCAGGGCGTGCCTGTGGGCCTTGAGCAAATTATCATGTCCGTAGGAGCTGCCGGGGCGCTTAATTCCGTGTTCAAGGCGGTCTTGTCTCCGGGAGATGAGGTGCTCGTTCCCGCCCCGTTCTTTTCGGAATATGTTCACTATGCCGCAAACCACGGCGGCAAGGTGGTTCCCGTTCCTTCAAAGGCTGACTTTTCCCCAGACGCGCAGGCAATGGCTGCTTTAGCCACAGAAAAGACTGCCGCGGTTTTGATTAACTCGCCCAACAATCCCACAGGCAAGGTGTATTCTATAGAAGACTTAGCTGCCATTGCCGCCTTTTTGAAGGCGCATAAGGAAAAAACGGGGCGCGCGGCGGTGCTCATTGCCGATGAGCCTTACCGCGAAATTGTCTATGGAAGCGCCAAGGTGCAAGCGATTTTCCCGCTGTGGCATGAAAGCGTGATTGTCTCGTCTTTTGCGAAAAACTTGAGCCTGCCGGGAGAGCGCATTGGCTATGTTGCCGTGAACCCCGCGTCAGAGAATGCGGCAGAGCTTATAAACGCTATTGTGTTTGCCACGCGCATACTTGGCTATGTAAACGCGCCGGCGTTTTTCCAGCGCGTGGTTTCCGAAAGTTGGGACGCGCCCGCCGATTATTCGCCCTATGAAAAGAGGCGCGATGCCCTCTGCGCCGTCATGGAAAAGGCGGGAATTTCTTTTGTTGAACCCGAAGGCGCGTTTTACCTTTTTTGCCGCGTGCCAGAGCCCAAAAACCCTGAACACGCAGGACTTGCAGCGAACGATGCGGCTTTCTGCGATCACTTGAAAAAATACCATATTCTTGCGGTGCCGGGTTCTGGCTTTTGCGGCCCTGGCTGGATGCGGCTTGCCTATTGCGTTTCGCCTAAGACAATAGAGGGCTCATCTGCCCCCTTTGTTGAAGCTGTAAAGGCTTGGTAAGCGGCGGTTATTGGTTACTATATATAGACGAAAAGCATTACCTTTGAGGAGGAGAAGCGATGAAAATACTCATGGTTACAAGCGAGGCAGTTCCTTTTGCAAAAACAGGCGGGCTTGCGGATGCTGTTTCCGCTCTTGCGGCGGCTCTCGACAAGCTGGGGCACGAGGTTGCCATTGTAATGCCGCGCTACTACAAGATAGACAGAAACTCGCTTGAGCTTTTGCCGGGTCCCATGGGGGTGCACCTAGGCGGTACCGAAATGTGGACGGGTGTCTATAAGGCGACTCTTCCTGACACTTCCGTTTCTGTCTACTTTATTGACCACGAGCAGTGCTTCGGGCGCGACGGCGTTTACGGGGTGCCGGGCGAGACTGACTTTCACGACAACCCCGTGCGCTTTTCGCTTTTGGGGCACGCGGCGTTTCAGCTTTGC
>CAZDXD010000204.1:0-2508 GCA_964509415.1 uncultured Treponemataceae bacterium | reverse complement strand
TCAGAGGCAAATGAGGGATCGAAAACTGTTACCAAAACGGGGTGCAGATCAAAAAATCGCCGTTTTTGCGGAGAAAGAATCGCGATTGCGCGCCCGCCTACCCTGCCCGTCCTGCCTTGCCCTCCTTTGCTTTCAGGGATATACTGAAAAGCAAATTTTCAGCGGGTGAGGAGTTTTTTATGAAACTGATTTTCTTGGGGCCGCCGGGAGCGGGCAAGGGCACGCTTGCAGCCGATGTTGCAGCTCTTTATGGGATTCCGCACATATCAACGGGGGATATTTTCCGCGCGGCAATCCGCGAGGGCACGCCGCTCGGCGTTAAGGTAAAGGCGATAATCGATTCAGGCGCGCTTGTAGGCGATGACGTTACAATCGAGCTTGTAAAGGAGCGGCTTGCGCAAGAGGACGCGCAAAAGGGCTTTATCCTTGACGGCTTTCCGCGCACAATCGCGCAGGCTGAGGCTCTTTCTCAAATTGCAGACATTGACTGCGCTGTCAATTTTGACATTTCTGACAATGATGTTGTCTCTCGCCTTTCGGGGAGGCGCGTGTGCAAGAATTGCGGCAAAAGCTATCATATTGAAAACATGAAGCCGCAAAAGGAAGGCACTTGCGATGACTGCGGGGCTGAGCTTTACACGCGCGATGACGATAAGGCGGAAGCTATCCAAAAGCGCCTTGAAGTTTACAGGGAGCAAACCGCGCCGCTTATCGACTACTATAGAAAAAATGAGCGCTTAAAGGACATTGACGCGCGACCGCCCGCCGATGAGGTGCTAGAGCTCTTTAAGGCCGCGTTCCCGCTGTGAGTGTTTAGGCTATTGTAGGTTGATGCCGTTTAAGGCGGTAAATTTTTTTTTGACGCTTACAACTGAAATTATCTATTCGTTCTCCAGTTTTTTATCGTCAAAAATTGAAAATTCTACTTTACCGCATTGCGGGCAAGCCAGTGCCGTAAGTTTATATTGCTCTCCGTCTTCATACAAAACTATGTTTGCCAACGGGGAGCTATTCAACTTTAATTTGCCTTTAATCTGGTATTCAATATTGCAATTAGGACACTTCATTAAAACATGCCTCCTTATAAGTATAAAACGCTATCCCTATTATAACATATTTTGCCAACGCCCACAGCCTAACGCGCGCCTTTTACAGCCTGAAATGCAGTTTTAAGGCAAAATTGGGTGTTTATTTTTTCTTGCGGGAATATTGAAAAGCGCCCTTTTCCATTATATAGTGTTGCCATGAAAGCAAGTGCTATAACAGAGAGTATATCCGCAATTCACGCGGACATAGAGACATCGGACCGTTTTGAGGGAATTTGGCTAATTCCGCACGGGGTGAGCCTTAACTCGTACATTGTGCGGGGGGAGAAAACCGCGCTCATCGACTTGGCTAGGGATTGGAGCGGCTCTATTGCAAGCCTTGAGGAGCAGCTAAAGTCTGTCGGGGCCTCCTTTGAAAGCGTTGACTATCTTATCCTTAATCACCTTGAGCCCGACCACACGGCGTTTATCACGGAGCTCCGTAAGAGGAATCCGAATGCCGAGATTATCTCGACCGCGAAGGGAATTGCTCTTGTAGAGAAGTTCTTTAAGATTGAAGGAAACCTCCGCGCGGTTAAGACGGGCGATGAGCTAGACTTAGGCGGCGGGAAGCGGCTCGTTTTTTATGAGGCGCCGAATGTGCACTGGCCAGAGACAATGGTTACCTACGACCCCGACGACAAGGTGCTTTTTTCTTGCGACGCGTTTGGCTCTTACGGCAAGCTAGGCGGGCGGGTTTTTGACGATGAGTTTACGGCAGAGGAGCACAAGTTCTTTGAGGAGGAGTGCCTTCGCTATTACGCTAACATCGTTGCGAGCTTTAGCAGCTTTGTGACCAAAGCGATAGAGGCGCTTTCAGCGCTGGAAATCAAGGTGATAGCGCCAAGCCACGGAATAATCTGGCGCAAAAACCCGCAAGAGATTATCAAGCGCTACATAAAGTATGCAGGCTACAACACGGGCGGCGCATTGGAAAAAGAGATTTGCGTAATTTGGGGGTCGATGTACGGCTACACAAAGGCCGGCCTTGACGCCGTCCTTGAAGGGATTAACGCCGAAGGCGGTGTGCCCGTTGCCGTGCACCGCGTGCCCGATGAGGACGCCTCCTTTGTGCTTGCGGACGCGTACAAGGCGGCAGGCGTTGTGCTCGCAATGCCTACCTACGAGTACAAGATGTTCCCGCCTATGGCGTACACCTTAGACCTTTTTGCGCGAAAGCACTTTACGGGCAAGAAGGCATTGCGCATAGGAAGCTGGGGCTGGGTTGGCGGCGCAAAGAAGGAATACGACGAAAAGACCGAGCCCCTCAAGTGGGAGCACCTCCCCGCGTATGAATGGCAGGGCGTGCCGTCGAGTGAAGACTTGGCTACGCTTAAAAAGCTAGGGGCAGAGCTGGCGCGGGCGGTGAAAGCTTAGCTCTTAGCTCTTAGCTCTTAGCTCTTAGCTCTTAGCTCTTAGCTCT
>CAZDXD010000203.1:0-2520 GCA_964509415.1 uncultured Treponemataceae bacterium | reverse complement strand
TGATGATTGCCGCAGGCAAAGGATACACGGACACCGTGAATGCGCTTATTAAGGCGGGCGCGGACGTGAACGCGAAAATTGAAGGCGGCATAACAACCCTGATGGTTGCAGCCATGAACGGGTACGCGGATGCCGTGAAAGCACTTATTAAGGCAGATGCAAACGTAAATGCGAAAGCTGAAAACGGCGCGACAGCCCTGTCGCTTGCAGAACAGAACGGGCATACGGACATTGTGAGGGAGCTCCGCAGAGCTGGAGCAAAGTGAAGTCAGTTTACAACAACTTTAGGAGGTTTATATTATGGATGAAAACACTATTCAGTCTAACGTTTCGCAGATAAACGAGAATTGGCCGGTAAAAAGCAAAATTGCCGCAGGGATTTTAGCCATACTTTTGGGAGATATTGGCATTCACAAATTTTATTTGGGAAAGATTGGGCAGGGCATTCTTTGCATTCTTTTTTGCTGGACAGGCATACCCGCCCTTATAGGATTGATTCAAGGGATTATATACCTGTGCACCGATGACTATACATTTCAGTTAAAGCATCATGTGCGAATTGTAAAAAACACTTGAATTGCAAATTCATTTTGCAGTCCCTGCGAGCCTAAGCTCAGCAAGGCTTCCGGTGGTCGCCTTGCTGGGACGGGCTTGCCCCAGTCGGCTCGCAGGCTTACCTACACGTCTAAGTTCTAAGTTCTAAGCTCTAATCCCTCTTCGCTATAATGAACACGAGGTTCACCAAAAGGATAAAAAAGAAGAGAACTACCGCCGTGCCAATTAACGCCTGCCTGTGAAGCCCCGCCGCGTAGCCCATCTCTAGAACGATGTTTGCCGTCAGGGTGCGCACGCCTTTGGTAAGACCGCGCGGCAGGACAGCTTGGTTTCCCGCCACCATGATGACAGCCATAGTCTCGCCAATCGCACGCCCTATGCCTAAAATGACGCCCGCCGCAACACCAGACCGCGCAGCCTTCAACTCTATAAAGAACACACTGCGCTCCTTGCAGGCGCCGAGCGCCACGGAGCCCTCGTAGTAAGATGAGGGCACCGCGCGGAGTGCCGCCTCGCTTGTGCCGGCAATCGTAGGCAAAATCATCACCGCTAGAACGATTGACGCCGCTAGAATGCTTGAGCCGCTCCCTCCCGCAAAGTGCCGTATTGCGGGGACGATTGCTGTAAGGCCAATAAAGCCGTAAACAACGGAGGGGATGCCTGCCAAAAGCTCTACCGCGCGCTTAAAAAGCGGGTAGAGCCTTTTGGGGCAGTAGCGTGCGAGGTACACGGCGGTTACAACGCCTAGCGGCACGCCTAGCACGGCAGCCCCCGCCGTAACAGCGAGGCTCCCCACTATCATCGGGAAAATGCCAAAAGCCTCCATGTCGGGGTTCCACCTCATGCCAAAGACAAACCTTGCAAAGCCTATCTTTAGGATGGCGGGCACCCCGTTGGAAAACATAAAAAAGCAAATGAGAGCTACCGCCGCGACAGAAAGGCAGGCTGCAAGAAAAAACACAAGACGCATCAAGTCTTCTTTTTTGTTAAAGCCCCTTGCAACAGCCATTTTCATCTCCAAACTTTAATAAAGAAGCTGCCCTAACCCTTACTCCGCGATTGCAGACCACTCGGTTATGTCCCCTGTGTAAATGCGGCGCACAGCCTCGCGGCTTATGTCGCTGCGGGCGTTCTCCTTGTTGACGATTACCGCAATGCCGTCAAAGGCTATAACCTGCGGCACAGCGCCGCTTGCAATTTCCGCCTCCCGCACGTCGCGGCTTGCCATGCCTATATCGCAAATTTCCTCAAGCGCGCTGTTCACGCCTGTAGTCGAGTCGCTTTGCTGCACCTCAACGTTAATGGAAGGATTAACGCCTGAGTACGCCTCGGCGAGCTTCTCCATTACTGGATACACTGAAGATGAGCCCGCTACGGTAACCTTAGCCGCAGCGCCCGACACGCCGTCAATCCCTACAGGTGAGTATTCGGCGGGGGCAGAAGAGACCGCAATGTAGCCGTTTTCTTCTATTATGCGCTGCCCCTCCGCAGAAAGGATAAAGCTGATAAAGTCCTCTGCCACGCTGGAAAGCCTGCCTGCTTTGGTTACAATGTTGAACGGGCGCGAGATTGGGTAAACTCCCGCCTTGATGTTCTCCGCAGATGCTGCAGCGCCGTCAATGGTTAGCGCTTTCACCTCATCGTTAAGCGAGCCTAGCGAAATATAGCCGATAGCTTGGCTGTTGCCGCGCACCGCAGTAATGACCACCTCCGTGCTGTTGGTAATGTCTGCCGTCTCTGTGGTGGCGTCAACCTTGCGGCCATTCACGCTCTCTTCTATGCCGAAAAGCTCCACAAAGGCGCTCCTCGTGCCCGACCCCGCCTCGCGCGATATTACGGTAATCTCGTCATTAGCCGACTTTCCCGCACACCCTGCAAGCAAACCCAAAGCAACAAGTGCAATCGAGCAGGCAAAGACGGCTGCAAGCCGCATCGTTCTTTTTTCTTTCATCTTGTAAACCTCCT
>CAZDXD010000202.1:0-2526 GCA_964509415.1 uncultured Treponemataceae bacterium | reverse complement strand
GCCGCTGCATATTAGAACCCATAAGCGCGCGATTCGCATCATCATGCTCCAAAAACGGAATTAAAGAAGCGGAGACAGAGATAATCTGCTTTGGCGAAACATCCATATATTGAACATCTTCTGGAGAGCGCGTGGTGTAGTCTCCGCGATGGCGGCAGGAAATCTGGTCTGCATTAATATGCCCCTTTTCATCGACAGCCGCGGAAGACTGCGCAATATAGTATTCATCCTCGTCCATGGCAGAAAGATACTCGACTTCTCCAGTCGCCACCCCGTCAACAACCTTGACAAAAGGCGTTTCAAGAAAACCGTAATCATTTACGCGCGTGTAATTGGCAAGAGAAACAATAAGCCCGATATTAGGGCCTTCGGGCGTTTCAATGGGGCACATTCTGCCATAATGCGTATAATGCACATCGCGCACCTCAAAGCCTGCTCTGTCTCTTGAAAGGCCGCCGGGACCAAGCGCATTAAGGCGGCGCTTGTGCGTAAGCTCCGCAAGCGGATTTACCTGATCCATGAACTGGGACAGCTGGCTTGAGCCGAAAAATTCCTTAACCGCGGCGACAATCGGCTTAATTGAAATCAAATCCTGCGGCCGGATTGTCTCGTTCTCTTTCAGGCTCATTCTTTCCTTGGCAATGCGCTCCATGCGCGAAAAGGCAGTTTTTAGCGTATTTGTCATAAGCTCGCCTACAGAGCGAACGCGCCTGTTGCCAAGATGGTCAATGTCGTCCACAAGCTCTGGCTGCGTATAGACCTTAATCAAAAAGCGCATTGTAGAAATTATGTCTTGCTTTACAAGCGTATACTCCTTGACAGGCTCCGCGTACTTAAATTTCTTGTTGAGCTTGTACCGTCCAACGCGCCCCAAATCATAACGGCGCGGAGAAAAGAACATTGTCGTTAAATCCCTTTCCGCATTCTCCACTGTTATAGGCTCACCCGGAAGCAGGACGGAATAAACGGCAGCAAGCGCATCTTCCTTTGTGGGTTCGTCATGCTCAAAATCCGTACCGGAATAACGAATTTCCTCACGCTCAAAGCAGTTGATAATCATTGGAGAGCTTAAAGAATCTTCCGAATTAAAATCTATAACTTCTATTTCCCGCACATTGTGCAAAAGAAGCTCATCTATATTATGAGGATGTATTTTTTCGCCGGCGCGATAAAGCTTAAAGCTCTCGCCGCTCTCGTTTATAGCATAAACCGGCGAAACCAGAACAGAGCCGACAAGCTCTTCCTGCTGTTCCCTGTCGTCCGTTATTTCAACCTTTTTTGTTTCATAGAAACAGCGGATAATCTCCTCTCTGGTTTGAAACCCGAGCGCGCGCAAAAACAGCGTGCCAAGAATCCGTTTTTTTCTGTCTATTTTTGCATAAATAAGCTCTTTTTTCTGATCAATTTCAAACTCAAGCCAGCTACCGCGGTAGGGAATAATGCGGCTTGAAAAAACGCCTTTTTCATGGCTAAAAATTACGCCTGGCGAACGGTGAATCTGCGAAACAACAACCCGCTCCGCACCGTTAATAATAAATGTGCCACGATCCGTCATAAGCGGAATGTCGCCCATATAAATATCTTTTTGACGGATTTCACCCGTCTCCTGAAAAACTAGGTTAATGCGCGCCTTAAGCGGAACAGCATAAGTCAGGTTTTTCTGCTTGCATTCCTGCTCTGAAAATTTTATGCCGCTTTCATCCAGCTCATAGTACTCATATTCAAGAACCATATCCCCGTTTTGGCTTTCTATGGGAAAGACAGACTGGAACACTTCTTCAAGACCAAAAATTTCATCCGAATCCGAAGATTTTTCGCGATTCAGGAATTTTCTGTAAGACGACAGCTGAATATCAATCAAATTGGGAAGCTCCATAAAATTCGGAATATTCTTCCCCATATACTCGCGGCTGAACTCCGGGACTCCAGCAGGCATACCTGCACCTCCTGACAAATGAGATAAAACAATTAACGGGAGAGCAAAGCCCTACCGCAAGCTGAAAAAAGAGACGAGCAATCTGTTTTTAATTTTTGGAAAAAGCCTGCGGGCTGCAAGCAGACATGCAACCCGCGGCATCGGTTAGGCAACCTTGACAACTCCGCCGGCTGCCTCGACCGACTCCTTGATTTTAGCAGCATCCTCTTTGGATACGTTCTCCTTGATAACCTTGGGCGCTCCCTCGACAAGATCCTTCGCCTCCTTAAGACCAAGCCCCGTAACGGCGCGCACTTCCTTGATAACCGCAATTTTCTTGGCGGCATCAATGCTTTCGAGCGTCACAGTGAATTCGGTCTGCTCTTCCGCCGCGGCTTCCCCCGCACCGCCGCCAACCGCCGCCACCGCGACAGGAGCCGCGGCAGTAACGCCGAATTTCTCTTCCATAGCCTTGACCAGCTCGGAAACCTCAAGAACGGTCATTTCCGCAATCGCGTCAAGAATCTGTTCATTTGTTAAAGCTGCCATATTAACCTCTCCTTAAAAATAGCTCAAATTTGCGGAACAGGACGACAGCTTGAAGGGATACC
>CAZDXD010000201.1:0-2551 GCA_964509415.1 uncultured Treponemataceae bacterium | reverse complement strand
CAGTCGCCCGCGGCAAGCTCTCTTTCTTCGGTGAGCTTCTTTCCAACACAGCGGTATAGCTTGCCTATCTTTTCTTTTTTTTGTTCGTTTACATTGAAAACTTCGGTATCTTGCGACATTGTGCCGGAAATCACCTTTATATAGGAAAGTTTCCCTGAAAACTGATCATTCGCTGTCTTAACGACAAAGGCCGAGAAAGGAGCGTTTGCCGCTATTTGAACGGGAATTTCCGCTCCATCTTCGCCTGCGGCTGTTTCTGTCGCACCTTCAGGAGAAGTGAGAATTTCCGCTATAAAGTCCAAAAGGGGAGCACAGCCAGAAGCGCTCAAAGCCTCTCCCGCAAAAACGGGGACAATCGTTCCCGCTTTCATGGCAAGTTTCAAACCCCTTATGGTGTCTTCATCGCTTAATCCCGCCTCGTCTATAAACTTGACAAGAAGCTCCTCATCGCCTTCAGCAGCTGCGCCTGCAAGCACTTCTTTCGCGCGTTTTATTTCATCCGCCATGCTGTCAGGGATAGGCGCTTCCTTCTCGCTTTCGTCATACGCCTTTGAGTGCAGAAGATCCACGCAACCCTTGTATTCCGCGCCCTGCCCTATCGGGATTGTTACGGGACAAAGATCCGCCTTAAATTGATTTTTAAGAGCTTTAAGGCAGGTGTCAAAGTCGGCGCGCTCGCCCTTCATTTTGTTGATAAAAACTATTCTTGGCTTTGAGGCGGCATCAAGGCTGCGCCACAGCTTGATTGTCTCTATTTGCACGCCCGCCCGCGCGTCCACGAGCAACAGAGCCGTCTCCGATGCGCGGAAGGCTGCTGCCACTTCGCCCGTAAAGTCCGATGAGCCGGGAGTATCCCAAACATTGATGAGCTTCCCGCCCCATTCAAGGCTTGAAAGAGTCGAGTGAATCGAGATTTTCCTTTCGATTTCTTCAGGCGTAAAATCGCTTACGCTTTTCCCCGATTCCACGGTTTCCGCCTTTGGGATAACCCCCGCAGTATAAAGAAGATTTTCAAGCAGGGTTGTTTTTCCCGTCTGTCCGTGCCCCGCAAGGGCGATTGTCCGTATTTGCTCTGTGGTGAAATTCATCAGGCGTGCTCCAAAAAAGAAATCCGTTCAGCTAAAAACTGCGTAGTATAAATATCCTATGGTTACTTTTGCGTATTGTCAAGGAAATAATATCGCTGTAAATTACTTCTATGAATTCACAAAATACAACAATACAGGATTTAACCGCTTCTCTAAAGAAAGCGAAGGACGATCTTGATTCCCTTTACAGAAAAATTGGCTCAGGCGCGTTGCGCCGTGAGGAAGCAGAGTACAGGGATTCTCCGCAGGACGCGCCGGAAAGCTTTTCCGATTGGAAAAAGCTCATGCGGGAGCGGGAAGAGGCGGCTTCTTCTGTTTTTGCGATAAAGGATAATCTCAAGCGGGCGCAAGAGCTAGGAAAGACAGAAAAGGATATTGCCAAGTCCCTTGCCGATGCGAAAAAGAAAATGCGCAGCGCGGGAGCGCGCTTTGTGTCCGCGTTCTGGGGCGAATACAACCCGGATCGCTTTCCGTCATTCGCTCCGGTTTATGATGCCGCAAAAGCGGAAAAGGAAGCCTGCGAGGAAATTGAGGAGAAGCAGCGTTCCCTAAGTGGCGGCGTGGAAGAGGGCAAGCGCTTGAGCAAAATGATGGCGCAGTTCAAGGGCGCGGGACTTTCGGCGCAGCTTTACTACAGAAAAAACCGCTTTGAACAAAACGCAGCCGATGCCATGGAAGCCCTTGCCGCGGACGGGGGAGCCGGTCGCCTTGCGGAAGAACTGCGTTCAGCAGATTCAGCCCAGCTTCTTGAAACCTTTGAGCCTTTTAGCGAAGCCGCAAATACCTTTCTTTCTGTTTCTAACCGAATGAAAAGCTCCGATTCCGAGAGGCAGGCTGTAAACGGGGTGCTTGAGGCGCACGGCGCTTCAGAAAACCCTTCAAAGCGCCTTGACGATCTAAGGGCTGCCATAAAAGAAAAAGATGCCGCCATCGACAATATCTGCCGCGCTAGGGGCAAGGATTACGCCGCGCTCTTTTTTGACGCTGAAGGCAAGCCCCTTTCAGGCGCTAAAGATGCGGCTTCCAACGAGTTCGGGGCAGAGCTTTTGGAAATTGCGGAGCTTGTTGCACAATCTGCGAAAATCGAGCAGCGCATTGAAGTTCTTAACACCAAAGCAAAAATTAAGCAGCTAGATAAAACTATAGCAGGGTACAACGCGGAAATTGATTCCCTTAAAAAGAGAATTGAAACGATGACAGGTCGCATTGAAAGCCTTGAAAAGACAATAGGCGACATTTCTTCGGAGAAGGCGGGCTTGCAATCTTACCTAGAAAAGATTTCCGCACAAGATGGCGGCAGGCAAGGCGTCGAAGACCGGAGTATCAAAGAAACCGAAAATTCCAGCGAAAGCGAAAATTAGAGCTTTCAGGCAGGGTTTTATGCTCAAAAATATGCGGAATATCGGCATTATGGCGCACATTGATGCCGGAAAAACCACGGCAACAGAGCGCATTCTCTTTTA
>CAZDXD010000200.1:0-2557 GCA_964509415.1 uncultured Treponemataceae bacterium | reverse complement strand
CAGCACAAGTCGGCAACACATCTTGTTTTTTCTAACAGCACTACGGAGCTAGTCGGCTATTTTACGCTGACAATCAAGCCTATCACGGTGGATGCTAAAAAGATTAGCAAGACAACGGAGAGGGCTTTTAAGAAGACGGGCAGGCTTGACGAGGAGCAGGGCACTTATACCACAGTTGCGCACTTAATCGGGCAACTGGGCAGAAACTTCTCGCCTTCGGTAAAGGACAGTATCTCCGGCAGCGAGCTTTTAGAAGTGGCGTTGCATCTTCTAAAAGGCATTCAGCATGATGTCGGAGGCTTGATAGTGTTCTTAGAGGCGCAAGACAACGGGAAGGTGCTGTCGTTTTATGGCAGCAACGGCTTTAGGGAGTATGACAGAAGAATGGCTTCCGATGAGGCGCTTGAGCTTGTTCAGCTAGTCAAGGTTTTGTAGCAGCCGCCAGCCGCCAGCGCATAGGCGGCGCTAAGCGGAGGCGCCCCTTGCATCACACCAGCTCTGTAAAATGTGAACTAAACTTATATGGAAGAAAAGATTAACGTCCCGCGGGTGAGCATTATAGTCCCCGTGTACAATGTAGAAGAATACCTTCCGCGATGCCTTAATTCAATTCTAGCGCAAACTATCCTTGAGTGGGAGTGCATTTGCGTTAATGACGGCTCGCCCGACAGCTGCGGCGCAATCCTCGACGAATACGCCGCAAAAGATAGCCGCTTTGTCGTTATTCATCAGCAAAACGGCGGCACGGCCTCAGCAAGGAACGCGGGGCTAAAGGCGGCTCGCGGCGAGTATATCGGCTTTGTTGACCCCGACGACTGGATAGAGGCTGACGCCTACAAAACCGCCGTTGAAGCGGCGGAGAGCTCAAGCGCGGACATTGTGCAGTGGAACTTTGTAAAAGACTTTAGCCACAAGAGCTACACGCCCGCCCCCGCGCCCGAAGGCTACTATAGCGCGGATGACCCAAAATACTTTTCGCGGGATGTCTGGAACAAGCTATTTAGGCGCTCCCTCATTACAGAAAGCGGAGCTACATTCCCTGTAGGCATTCGCATGGGGCAGGATACGGCGTTTTTATACATGATATGCGTTTTTGCCAAAAAGTGCTTTTACATCGAGACGCCGCTTTACCACAACTGCTACCGCGAAAGCTCCGTAACGGGCAAGCCCTCGGCTGACAAGCTAGATGACCGCATTAAAGCCGTAGAGATTGCAGAAGCCTTTTTTAAGGCATCGCGCCTAAAGGAAGAAGAATACTGCTGGGCGCTCACGCGGCTAAAAATGCTTGCCAAGCGCCACGCCCTCATTTATCTTCCTAAGCCCGATGTGCGCCTTTGCCGCAGCCTCTTCCCCGAAGTGAACGCGGGGCTATTCCGCTTCTTCCTTAAAGAAAGAAGCGAGAAGTCGCTTTTGCTCTTGCTTGCCGCATGGCGCCTTGACCCGCTGGTGCGCCTCGCGGTCTTTTTGCGGCGCAGTATGCAGAAAAGAATGCGCAATGCCAACATAACTTCGCCCGCTTAAACTTGGCTTAGCCGTTTTAATATCCAAGAGCTAAAAATTTTTTTTTAATTTTTTTCCCTTTTTCTCTTGACACAGAGGTTAGCTTTAGATAACATATATTTGTTAGCAATAGATAACTTTTATGGAGTTTTGAATATCAATGAGCTTTGAAAAACTTCTTGTTCTGCACTGCGCCCCTGCGCTGACCGGCATAAAGCCAGCAAACCTTTTTGCCGTGCAGAAAGGAAGAGACGATGCAAAGCGCAAAGCCGCCGCGCTGAGGCAAAAATGCGAAAAGATGGGAGTTAGCATTAACGCCATTGACGTTTCAGAAAAAACCACGCTGTTTTTTGTCTATAACAAGGCGCTTCTTTCAAGAACGTTGCGCTCGCCGGCAAAGGCCCTCTTTCTTGCAGAAAGAGGCTACCCTACCCCCGCGCCTGTAGAAAACTCCGTCAGCCGCCTCTGCCGCAGGCTAAAAATAAGCGCGGGCGCCTTTCCGCACGAAATCGGCATTTTTCTCGGCTATCCGCTTGAGGACGTAGAGGGCTTTATTGCCAGCGGGGGACGCGCTTGCAAAATGTGCGGGTACTGGAAGGTCTACGGCGACGAGGCAAAAGCCAGAACCCTTTTTAAGATGTACACGGAATGCCGCAGGCTGTGCTTTTTGAAAGCGGCTGAAGGCTATTCTGTTCCCGAACTTTGTTCGGCATACGAAAACCAATATCGGAGGCACTATAATGAAAGCAGCTGTTATTTTTGAAAGCCTTACGGGCAACACTGAGGCTATGGCAAATGCCATTTGCGAAGGCGCTCGCGAAAAGGCAGGAGAAGAGAACGTCATTATTTCGCGGGCGGGAGATATCACGGCAGATAAAGCCGCGGAATACGATGTGCTTATTCTTGGAAGCCCCGCAATGGGAGCTGAAGTGCTGGAAGAAGATAGCTTTGAGCCTTTCTTTTCGGCGCTCGAAGATAAGATTTCCGGCAAGCGCGTTGCTCTTTTCGGCTCATACGACTGGGGCGACGGGCAGTGGATGCGCGACTGGGAAGACCG
>CAZDXD010000199.1:0-2572 GCA_964509415.1 uncultured Treponemataceae bacterium | reverse complement strand
TCAACAAACAGAAAGCGGCTGGACGGCTCTAATGTCAGCGGCTCTCAATGGGCATATAGAATGCGTCAAGGCACTCCTTGGGGCGGGTGCTAAGCTTAACGCACAGGGCGAAAAGGGCGTGACAGCCCTGATGTTTGCGGCTTATAACGGTCATGCGGAGTGCGTCAAGCTGTTGCTTGAAGGCGGTGCTAATCCAGATATTCAGGACACTGAAGGCTGGACTGCATTGATGATTGCGTCTCTCAATGGGCACACAGAATGCGTCAAAGCGCTTCTTGAAGGCGGTGCTAACCCTGATATTAATGATAAATACGGCAAAACGGCACTAACGCAGGCAGTCGATAAAGGCAATGCGGAGTGCGTCAAGGCACTCCTTGAAAAAGGAGCTAATCCTGACATTCAGGACGCTGATGGCAACACCGCACTTGACTATGCCAAAGACGCAGAGAATGCGGATATTATCAGACTACTTGAGGGAAGCTATTAAAAGCTTACACAAACCACTATGACAACAACACACAACGACACAATCCTAGAAGTAAACGGCCTTGCAAAGCGCTTTAACCTTGAAGCGGGCTTTTTCTCGTCCTTTGGCAAGTTTGTCTATGCGGTAAACGGCGTGTCCTTTGCCGTGAAGAGGAACACGGCGCTCGGCCTTGTGGGGGAATCCGGCTGCGGAAAAACGAGCACGGCGCGCCTCCTTGTGCGAATGTACGAGCCCGACGCAGGCAGCGCCCTCTTTGCAAGCGGCGGCGAGGCGCAAGACGTTTTTTCGCTAAAAGGCGCCGCCCTAAAGGAATACCGCCGCAAGGTAAAGTACGTCTTCCAGGACCCCGCGCGCTCCCTTAACCCCCGCATGAGCGTCTACAAGGTTTTAACCGACGGCTGGCGCCACTCCGCCATTTGGCCGGGCGAAAAGAAGGCTCGACTTGAGGCCGCTGCCATTATGGAAGAAGTGGGGCTTTCCGCCTCCGACCTTGAGAGGCGGCCTGGAGACTTTTCCGGCGGGCAGAGGCAGCGCATTTCTATTGCGAGGAGCCTTTTGATGGAGCCGGAGCTCTTAATCTGCGACGAGGTAATCTCGGCCCTTGATGTTTCAATTCAGGGGCAGATACTCAACCTGCTCCTCGACCTAAAGAAAGCGCGCGGCCTTTCCTTCATTTTTATTGCCCACGACCTGCGAGCCGCCTCCTTTTTTTGCGACAGGATTGCCGTAATGTACCGAGGCGAGATTATGGAAGAAGCCGACGCCGCCGACTTGTATTTGACTGCGGCGCACCCCTACACAAAAATGCTTTTTGCCTCCGTTGCAGGCGCCGCGCCTCAAGCGGAAGTGCGAGGCGAGGTTTCAGAGAGCGCAAGCCTAGAGGCGGAAAGCGGCGCGCATCCCCAAGGCTGCCTCTTTGCGGACCGATGCCCGCAGGCTACAGAAAAATGCCTTGCGGAAAAGCCCGCCTTAAAGCCCTTGCGCTCAGGCGAAGGCGGCCACTTAGCGAGTTGCCACCTTATCGGATGACGCTGGCTATAACCCCGCCGCCTATTACCGCATCTCCTTCGTAAAAAACGGCGGACTGCCCTTCGGTTAGCGCGCGCTGAGGCTCGTCAAAGACAACGCGCACAGCCTCTCCTTCGGGGTAGAGAGTGGCGGGGCTTTCCGCTTGGCTGTAGCGAGTTTTAACTAGGGCGCGCGCACCGCTTTCAATCTTTTCTTTTGAAATTAGATTGACGCGCTCGGCAACAATTTCTGATGAGTAAAGCTCATCGGCTTCTCCTAGAGTTACCGTGTTTGCTTTTGGGTCTTTTGCCGTCACATACATAGGCTTGCCTAGTGCGCAGGCAATGCCCCTCCTCTGCCCTATGGTGTAGCAGGGGTATCCCCTGTGACGGCCCACAATGCGCCCGCAGCTTAAAACAAAGTCGCCTGGCTTTAACGCATCGGGGCGCCTCTCGCAAATAAAGGCGGCATAGTCGCCTGAGGGTATAAAGCAAATGTCCTGGCTTTCAGGCTTTGCTAAAGCCTTTTCTAGCCCTGCCGCCTTTGCAGCCTTGCGGGCGTCGGACTTAGTCAATCCCCCTAGAGGAAAGAGAATGCGCGAAAGCGTCTCCTGCGTCAGAGTGTAAAGCACGTAGCTTTGGTCCTTGCGGCAATCTTTTCCTTTTAATAGAAGAAATCTTCCATCGTCGGCCCTTGCAGTCCGCGCGTAGTGGCCTGTAGCGATGAGGTCAAAGCCTTTCTCCTCTGCCGCTCGCAAGAGCGAGGGGATTTTAACGCTCCTGTTGCACTCGATGCAGGGGTTAGGCGTCAATCCCGCAATGTAGGAATCGACAAAGGGCTCGATGACG
Organism: uncultured Treponemataceae bacterium; assembly: GCA_964509415.1. Classification (GTDB taxonomy): domain Bacteria; phylum Spirochaetota; class Spirochaetia; order Treponematales; family Treponemataceae; genus Avitreponema. Next base: position 229 of record CAZDXD010000199.1, on the reverse strand, counting down.
TTTTTTGCGAATTCGGCTCGCTCGTCAAAAACAAAATGCTCTATGCCGAGCTGCGAGCAAATGCAGGCGGCATCTCGCGCGGCCTCGCCGCCCTCCCCTCCGCAAAAGAGGAAGGTAGCCCCCGCAACGATGTAGCCCTCATCGAGCAGGAGCCGCGCCGCGGCCGCGCTATCAACCCCGCCGCTCATTCCAACAAGAACGCTTTGCCGCCTATCCATTGCGGCAAGTG
>CAZDXD010000198.1:0-2590 GCA_964509415.1 uncultured Treponemataceae bacterium | reverse complement strand
CCGATGAGTATTCTTTGAGTTCCGAAGGAGATGCAATGAGGCGGATAAAGGACTTTTCCGCGCCGCGCCCCTTGGCTTTCCGAATGAGCTCTGCGCCCTCTTCCGTGTCGAGGGCTGAAAAGCCGTAAATTGTGTCTGTCGGGAGGACAACGAGCTTTCCCGCTCGCAAAGCAGCGGCAGCTGCGGAAAACGACTTTGAGCCGCTTTTAGAAAGAATCATCTTTTATTATTGAGAATTATTGAGGCTTTTCTTTGCGCCCCTTTCCGTTGAGGCGCATTAAAAAGGCGCATCCTGCCGCGGCAGAAATGCCGAAAAGTTTGCAAATCCATTCAGGAAGAAAAACAGGCGGCTCAACGCTTACAGGAGTGCCGGGGAATAGCTTTCTATCTATCCCGCCGGAAAACCCCGCCAGCTTGATAAGCCTTTCGCCATCTGAAACAAAGCCCAGCTCATGCGCGTAAACCGCGATTGTGTCGGGGTCGGCGGTAAGGTTTTTTACCCTTGCATCCAAGTCCGCATTGACGGCATAGAGATTGTCAAGGTTGGAGAGAACCTTATCCTTTTCTGTAGAAAGTTGCGCGGCAGACCAAATGCTTTTAGGACCGAGCAAGATGCTAAAAACGCAATAAACAAACATGCCGGTAACCAGCGGAAAAACAACACAAAGCCGCCTCATCTTGAATATTTACGGATAGAAAACGCACTGACTTGAGGGCGAGGCACCTGGTCGATTCAGCAGCCAATCTCAAAAAAAAACGGCAAGCGAAAAAAAACTCTAAAAGTATTTGCTTATTCTTAACATACAGCTTCTTAGTAGCTCACAGGTCCCACTCTTGCACATATTCTCCTTTAGAGTAAGGCTGCCACGGCGTTTCCGCTGTCTCTGGCGAGCCGGTTTTCATGAAGGCTGCCCACGAGTCAAGCATGCGGCGGCTTAAATCCCTGTCGCCTTCCGTCATCGGGCGCCAGCACTTGTCAAGCGTTCCGAACATATACCAGAGCTCCGCAGAATGAAAAGCGCCCGCGTCATCACCGGGAAGATGCCTCTTAAAATAGTAAATATACACCGGGCTCCGCTTTTCGCTTTTGAGCTTTTCCGCAAAAAGCATCGCGCCTTCGTGCAAGGGGCGCGGATCGTTGCCTTTAACGCCAAAATCGTTATCAGTCGAGCCAATCATGTACGGCACAGGGGCGAGACCCTCATCGTCAATTATATCCTCGTAAGATGCGGGAAGCACATATCCGTCAATGTTCGGGCAAAAGGGAAGGCCATCTCCCCTCCCGCTAGAAAAGCTAAGGCCTTTAAGGGAAAGCTCATTGGCATCTATCTTCATTACATCGTCAAGAGATTTCGCGCCAAGAAACTTGAAGAACTCCTCCCCTTCAGCTTCGGCTTCCTGCCGTGTGAGGCATCGCTTCATGCCTGTACCATATCCGCCGCCGCTTTGAAGTATTGCCCTGTGGAAAAGGCCTTGCGCAAGGGGGCTTGAGCACAGTGTCTGCACGCTCATGGCGCCCGCCGACTGCCCGAATATGGCAACGCATTCAGGGTTGCCGCCGAAAGCTTCAATGTTGCCCTGAATCCAGCGGAGAGCGGCTATTTGGTCGAGTATTCCGTAGTTGCCGCTCGTGCCGCTTTCAGAGCGCGCCGCAAGCTCTTTATGCGCCAAAAAGCCCAAGGGTCCTAGCCTATAGTTTATGGCAACAAACACTATGCCGCGCTTGCAGTACTCCTCGCCTGAAAACTCCATTTCCCTGTTAAAGCCCCAGCCGAAAGCGCCCCCGTGTATCCACATGGCAACAGGAAGCCCTTCGCCCGCCTTTTCCGCTGGTGTCCACACATCAAGCCTAAGGCAGTCCTCTGTCAGGACAGGCTCCGCTTCCTTGTCGCTGTAAAACTCCTTATAATAGAAGTCCCCCGGCTCACTTCGCCTCTGACAGCAGGCTACAGGCTTGACATTGGCTTCAAACACTCCCTGCCAGCTTTCAGGCGGAGCCGGCGGGGCAAAACGCAATTTCCCCAGTGGCGGCGCGGCGTAAGGCACCCCCTGAAACACTGTGTACCCATCGCATAAAACGCCTTTTAGCGCACCCTGCCCTATTTTTGTTTCAACTATTGCCATATTTCTTTCTCCTGCTATTCATTTTTTTCTATTATAGCCCGCCTTATTCGCCGCGTAAAGCAATTCAATTCACACAGCCGCCTTTCAAACTGAATTCTCCTATCTGCCCTTTCAGTTATCTACTGGACTAGTTATCTAGTGTACTAGTGATTGGGGTGAAGCAGGTAGCTTTTAGCAAACACAAGCAGAAAGCTTCTTGCACAGCCCCAAAAGATACTGTCAATAATCTTTCGCAAATTTTTTGCAAGCCTCATTAGAACAAAACTCAAAGCCCTTGCTGTGTCTCCTCTGCGGCCATGTTTAGGCGCTCAATGCGCGCTTGAATCGCGCAGCGATCGTCAGCTTACACCTGACGTTTCGTAAATCGACGGCTGATTCAATCAGTATAGGCTATACTGATTGCCAGTATAGGCTATACTGTTCATCAGTATAGCTTATACTGCGCGAGTAAATCGGCGGCTGACGT
>CAZDXD010000197.1:0-2602 GCA_964509415.1 uncultured Treponemataceae bacterium | reverse complement strand
ATTTTTGGCGGCGGGCTTAACGCCATCGCGGTTTACTTTTGCCTCAAGGCGGGCGCGTGCTCCGGCGGCACAGACTTTGTCTCGATGCTCGTCTCGCAAAGGTACGGCATTGACGCGTGGAATTACATATTTTGCTTCAACATCGCGCTGCTTTTAATAGCTGGCTACCTTTTTGGCTGGGACCGCGCGCTTTACTCAATCCTCTTTCAGTTTACCTCAACGCAGCTTTTGAATAACCTATACCGCCGCTACAAAAAAGCAACCCTTTTTGTCATAACGAATGACCCAGAAACAGTCTATACGCTGATAAAAAGGGAAACGAACCACGACGCTACAATTTTTACCGGCAAAGGCGCGTACACCGACGAAGAGCGCGATCTTGTCTATTCCGTAATCAGCGGCGACGAAGTGCGCAAGGTTGTTCCCAAAATAAAAAGCGAAGAGCCAAAGGCGTTTATCAATGTAGTGAGGTCAAACCAGATACTCGGAACATTCTACAGCAGGCCGAATGACTGACCTTAATGGAGAAGACTGCAAATGAACCTGCCGCGCGCTAATGACGGGCTGCCGAATTTTCACACTCATACCGCCCTTTGCAAGCATGCTAGCGGCATGCCTGAAGACTACATAAAAGAGGCGATTGAATCGGGATGCACCGCGCTGGGCTTTTCCGACCATTGCCCCTATCCTTCGGAAGAGGCGGAAATGTTTTGGCCTGCAACCAGAATGAGCGAAAGCCAAATCCCTCTTTACATTGAAGAGGTGAGAAAAGCTGAAAAGATTGCGCGCGAGGCAGGCGCGATGTTCCCCGTTTATATCGGCTTTGAATGCGAATGGGACAGGGCAATGTATTCTTGGTATAAAGATGACCTTTTAGGCGCGGCAGACGCTGACTATCTTGTGCTCGGCTCGCATTGGATTACAATGGAGGACGGAGAGCACATGTACATTGCCGATGTAACGGACCGCCCTTCTCTTCTGCACAGGTACATTGACCAGACAATAGAAGGAATGTGCAGCTGCATTTATAAGTTTATAGCGCACCCCGATATATTTATGAGCGGCTGGAAAGAATGGGATGCAGAGGCGATTGCCTGCTCTAATGCGCTGCTTGATGCCGCGCAAGACTTAGGGCTGCCTCTTGAAGTAAACGGCTTTGGAATGATTAAGAGGCCAAACGAAACGTCAAGGGGTGTCCGCTTTAAGTATCCCTACAGGGAGTTTTGGGAGCTTGTCGCAGAAAGGGGCTTGCGCGTTATATGCAATTCAGACGCGCACAAGCCGGAGCTTGTTATTAAAAACGCGGCAAACGCGCGGCAGTTTGCCCTTGATATTGGCATTAAGCCGGAGAACATTACAGGAGATATTTTCAAATGACAGAAGAGTTTTCGCTTGCGACATCGGCAAAAACCGATTTTATAGACATAACGGCAAAGGTAAAAGACGCTGTGCGCCGCGCGGTTGCGGAATACGCTGCTAAAACTAATGGCGCAAGCGCAGAAAGCATAGAAGGCGCGTGCCGCGTTTTTTGCCCGCACACAACGGCTGCGATTACCATTAACGAAAACGCGGACCCTGACGTTTTGCATGACCTTGAAATTGGCTTAGAGCGAGCCTTTCCTGACCGCGCCGAGTTTAGGCATGCTGAGGGGAATTCCTCCGCGCACCTAAAGTCCTCTTGCGTGGGCGCGTCAGAAACAGTGCTGATTAAAGAGGGAAGGCTTTTGCTTGGCACTTGGCAGGGGATTTACTTTTGCGAATTTGACGGACCGCGCAGGCGCAGGGTTATTGTGCAGGTGGAACTGCACGGGTAGAAAAAAAAGCCTTGATTGCAACTTTTTGCGCCGAAGGAATGTCTATTTCTTTGTGAAAACAAAAGAAAAAAAAGCGTACTCCACGGCAGAAGAGGTTGCCAATTCCATAAGCCACGGAATCGGGGCGCTTCTGGCGATTGCCGGAACTGTCCTCCTTATTGTCCGCGCAGCTACCTGTGCGCCCGCAGGGGAAAAGGGCTTTTACGTTACGGCTGTCTCGATATTCGGCTTTTCGATGATTTTCCTCTATACAATGAGCTGCCTCTATCACGCGCTTTCGGCAACGCGGGCGCACACTGTTTTTGAAAGGCTCGACCATTCAGCGATTTTCGTTCTGATTGCAGGAACCTACACCGCGTACTGCCTTACCGCGCTGCACGGCGTTACGGGCTGGGTGCTTTTCGGCATAATCTGGGGGCTTGCAGCTGCGGGGGTTAGCCTTTACGCTGTCTTTGGGCGCAAGCTGCGAATAGCGTCGGTAATAATGTATATCCTGATGGGCTGGATTATTGTGTTCGCGGCGAGACCGCTGAAAGAAGCCGTCTCGCAGGAAAGCTGGAACTTTTTGCTCGGCGGCGGCATTTGCTATACGGCGGGCGCTGTTGTCTATATGCTAAAGAAAATCCCGTGGACGCACCCCGTCTGGCACCTTTTTGTGCTGGCGGGAACCATTCTGCATTTCTTTTCGGTTTACTTGAGCATCGCGTGAAGGGATAAGCAAGGGGGATTAAAGCTGCCGTCCCGTTCTTAGCTTCTCTTCAAAGCGGCTAAGCTCCTTGCCTGTAAGC
>CAZDXD010000196.1:0-2624 GCA_964509415.1 uncultured Treponemataceae bacterium | reverse complement strand
TAGCGATTTTGAGAAAGTCTTCCCTTATCTGCTCGGAGCGCTTTTTGGCTACAGCTGGGTCCTCAAGGCCAGGATAGTAAATGGCGAACTCGTCGCCGCCTAGCCGCGCCGCAATGTCCGACTCCCTTGTCCGCTTTAGCATGATGGCGGCCAAATCCTTCAAGACAGCATCCCCCGCCTGATGGCCTAGAGTGTCGTTCAGCTTCTTAAAGTTGTCTACGTCAATTATAAAAAAGCAACCGCTCGGGCTGTGGATAAACGATGTTTCCATCAGTTTAATCATCGCGCGGCGGTTCAAAAGGGGAGTAAGCACGTCCCTTGCCGCCTCGTCAGAAAGCTTTTCTTGCAGGGCAATCATCTTAGAAATGTTGATTGTCATGCTTACAAAAATGTCACGCCCATCGGCAAGCTTAAACGGCTTTCCCCGCGTGTAAGCCCACACAAAGGAGCCGTCTTTCTTTAGCAGGCGGAACTGCGCTTCGTACTCCTGCGGAGACTCAGCGATCTCAAGCACTTTGTCCTGCACCATCTCGCGGTCATCGGGGTGCACAATGTTTATCGCCATGCCTCCCGTCGCGGCAAGGAACTCGTCATACGTGTAGCCCGCATAGCGCAAAAACTCGTCGTTTACAAGATAGAAGGGAAGGCCCTTCTCCCTGTAGGTGCACATAATTCCGCACGGGAATATGTCTAAAAGGGAAAGGGAGACTATTTGCCGCATATCGTCGGCAGAAATGGTCACACCGTTCCCATGGTGAAAGTTGGGGAAAAAGACGCCCTCCTCTTGGTACGTTGACGGCAGCGACATGTGCATACTTTCAATAAGCCACTTGCCGTCTTGCAGAACGCAAGTGCCCGTAAAGCGACTGTTAAAGCTGTTAGAAGGAGGCGAAAGTATCTTGAAGGGGATTAAAGAAATTTCCATCTTGGCAAAAAAGACGATGGCGGTGTCAGAAAGGCGAAACTCCCGCGCCTTTAGAATCTCATAGCCCATGGGGGCGGGGTTCATCGCGAACTCGGCACGGCAAAGCCTTTCAAACGCCTCTTTCCCTACGCCAACCTCATGCACGCCCGTTCCAAGCGAAATGATCCTTTCGCTTACCATGCCCAAAAGCGCCTTTAGGTCGCGCTCTTTAAGATAGGCGTCAAAAAAGCTAGAAAAAACCCTAAAGCCTTCTCCCTCCACAATCATGCCTCCTCGTCCCCCCTATCCTAAAACTTAATCACAACCGGCTCATGCGAAAATGAGGCGATTATAGCCATCGCAATGTAATACGTGCCCGCGCCCTTCAAAAACTTATACGCCTCTTCCATTGTTTATGCCTTTGTTCACTTTAAGTTTGATTAACACAAGCATTATATTGATGCGGGGCATCTTATTCAAGGGAGATTAGCAAGCAGTAGGCAGGCAACAGCTCTACAGCAAAACAGGCAGAACTTGCGCACACGGAACTCTACCTGCGCACCGCCAATGCACTGCCGTCTGGCCTCTGCCGACTGTCAAAGCCAGATGCCTACGCCGATAGAGGGCACTATGTTCAGGACCTTGTTGCTGGTGTCGCCGCTTGACGACTCCGCGCCAGAGACGCTAGCGCTTTCAATGCCGATAAAGTCGAAGGTGACATCGAGGGCGGCGCGTATAAAAAAGAGGCGCGCCAAGATAACGTCAAACTCCACGTTCGCGCCTAGCCCGAACATGGCGCGCGTAAGCGAATAGCTGCCGCTGTCGCTAAACAAGACCGAAAAGTGCACGCCGGGCGATGCGGCAAGGAGAAAGCGCTCTGTCATTATTATGGCGAGGGAGGGCCCCGTAAAGAAAGAAAAGCCGCAGGCGCTGTCCCAGTAATCGCCAATGGCGTAGGTTTTGCTCCCCCCGCCGCCAGACGAGCCTGACTGCGTCTGCGGAAAGTAGAAGTCCACCGAAACGTGAAAGCCCGCCCATCGCGTGTAAAAGAGCGACATGTCCGCGCCGACAGCCCAGCCAAAGTTCCAGGCGTTGTCCCAGCGGGGATCGACATAAGCGGAGCTAGCGCCCGTCTCCCATTGAATCGGAAACGGAAAATTAAGCGAAATATAGGCTGTATTATTGTCAAAGAGAATCCCCGCGGCAAGCGAAAGGAGACCCATGCGGTCAAGCTGGGGGCTGCCCGCGGCGGCTGCGGGCAGCTCCTGCACCATAGGGAGCGCCGCAGGGGCGCTTAAGCCCTCAGCCGCGGCAAAAGGCACAAAGACCGAAAGCGCCAAGGCTACAATCAAAAAACGCTTTTTCATTTGCTTTTCTCCCTCAATATTTAAAATTTAGGCACAATCCAGCATTGCTGGAGCTAAAAGGCTCATGCCAATGGCTTTAGCTTTTTGCCCTAAAACCCCACCGCCACAGGCTCGTGCGAAAATGAGGCGATTGTAGCCATCGCAATGTAATACGTGCCCGCGCCTTTCAAAAACTTATACGCCTCTTCCATCGTTTATGCCTTTGTTCACTTTAGGTCTGATTAACACAAACATCATATTGAAACGGTATATATTATTCAAGAACTGAGAGCTAAGAGGCTAAGGCGGGGCCAATCACACCGGCAGCTTTGCCTTCTTGTACTCGGAGGCCGCAAGCGTCCTAAAGCACACGT
>CAZDXD010000195.1:0-2629 GCA_964509415.1 uncultured Treponemataceae bacterium | reverse complement strand
TCGCGCATGGAGCGCCTAAACATGGTCGCAGAGGAGACACAACAAGGGCTTTGAGTTTTGTTCTAATGAGGCTTGCAAAAAATTTGCGAAAGATTATTGACAGTATCAGCAGTCACTTTCCAAGGCAAGGACAAACTCGTCGGCTCTTATCTCTTGTACATAACGAAATTTTATTGTATTCTCCGTTTCTGACGGTTTGTGCCGTTTTGGTTATCCCTGTATTGATGGAGCGCGGAAGATGAAACAGGCTTTGGCTTCTGAAAGCACCAATCAGTATTACATCGCGAGGCAGGATTCAACCGAATCAAATGCACGGACTTACCCGAGGAAGTTCCCCATTGCGATTGCAAAAGCTCAAGGGTCTTGGGTAGAAGATGTGGAAGGCGTAAAATACCTTGATTTTCTTTGCGGGGCGGGCACACTCGCGCTAGGGCATAATGACGCGGAAGTGAACGCCGCGATGATCGAAATGCTTGAACGCAATTTTCCTCTGCATGCACTAGACATGATAACGCCTGTCAAGCATGAATTTGTAGAAAAAATACAGTCTCTTCTTCCAGAAGAAATGCAGGGAAGGAGCAAAATCCAGTTTTGTAGCCCCGCAGGCTCGGATGCCCTTGACGCGGCGCTCAAGCTGTGCAAAACCGCGACAGGCTGCTCGTCCGTTGCGGTATTTCAGGGCGGCTATCACGGCATGGGGCACGGCGCGCTTTCCTGCACGGGCAACTTGCAGGCAAAGGAGAAAGTCGGCGGCCTCATGCCTGGCGCTCACTTTTTCCCTTTCCCGCATCCCTATCGCTGCCCTTTCGGTCTCGGCGGGGAAGCGGGCGTTGATGCCGCCTGCGCGTTTTTTGAGCGTTCGCTGAAAGACCCCGAGTCAGGCATTACTAAGCCGGCGGCCGTTATAATGGAAGCAATTCAGGGCGAAGGCGGCGTTGTTCCCGCGCCCGCAAAGTTTTTACAAACCGTGCGGCGCGTAACGCGGGAGCTAGGCATTCCGCTCATTCTAGACGAAATACAGTGTGGCATCGGAAGGAGCGGACGCTTCTTTGCCTTTGAGTACGCGGGCATTGTTCCTGACGTTATCCTCCTTTCAAAAGCCGTTGGTGGAAGCCAGCCGCTCGCTGTGGTTATTTATGATGAAGCCCTTGACAAGTGGACTGCGGGCGCTCATGCAGGGACATTCCGCGGCAATCAGCTTGCAATGAAAGCGGGCACAGTTTTAATGGAACGGGTGTCGCGCCCAGAATTTCTTGCGGAAGTTGCAGAAAAAGGCGAGTACCTTAAAGAGAGATTCCTCAAGCTAAAAGAGAAAGTTTCCATTATAGGGAATGTGCGCGGAAAAGGCCTTATGCTCGGCGTTGAGTTTATAGACCCCGCGGGACAGCCTGACGCGCTTGGCGCTTATCCTTGTTCAGGTGAAAACGCAGCCGCTGTTCAGCAAAAATGCTTTCAAAAGCGCCTCATTATGGAAAGAGGCGGCAGGTACGGCTCCGTCATGCGCTGCCTTTGTGCCCTTAATATTTCAAAAGAGGACCTTAAAACCGGCGCGGAAATCTTCGAAGAAGTTGTAATGGAAGCGGACAAGGAAGCGGCTGCCCGTGCCTGAAAAAAAAACCTCGCCTAAAGCGGCGGAGTCTTCCCCTCTTTTCCTTGACGGCGGAGATGCATCAGAAAGAGTCTTCCTCGACATAATCGGCAAGACAGCGGAGATGATTGCCGCGTCATTTAAGGATGCGCGAAAGGGCGAGACGAGCGCCTTGCCCGCGTACTCAGGATTAGAGCCGCTTGCGCTGCGGGAACTCATTGCGCAGTGCCCTATTCTTCCAGAGGAGGGCGAGGGCTTTGCGGCTGTTCTGCAAAAGATGGGCGACCTTATTATGCCGAACCTTGTGCGCACTGCGTCTCCGGGATATATGGCGCACCTTCACTGCCCCGCGCTTGCAGAAAGCGTCGCGGCGGAGCTCATTATTGCGGCATTCAACCAGTCAATGGACTCGTGGGATCAGGCCCCCGCCGCAACGGAGGTTGAGGTCGCCGTTACAAATGAGCTATGCCGTCTTTTCGGCTTTGGCGACGGTGCGGACGGCGTGTTCACCTCTGGCGGGTCGCAGTCAAACATTACAGCGATTTTCCTAGCGCGGGACTTTTTCTGTTCAAATAGGCTTCATCACGACATAAGGGCAATGGGGCTCCCCGCACAACACAAAAGCCTGCGCCTTTATGCGTCAGAAGTTGCGCATTTTTCTATGGAAAAAGCTGCCCATTTTTTGGGGCTAGGCTATCAGGCCGTGCGCAAAGTGCCCGTTGACAGCAAGCGCCGCATGGACACCGCCGCGTTGCTCGCTCTTATAAAGGAAGATGAAACGCAAGGCAACATCCCCTTTTGTGTTGCGGCGACCGCAGGTACTACGGATTACGGCAGCATTGACCCGCTAGAGAAAATAGCGGAAATTTGCCGAAAGCGCGGGCTATGGATGCACACTGACGCGGCTTACGGTTCAGGTCTTATTATGTCAAAAAAATACAAGGAGCGAATACGCGGAATTGAGCTTTCCGATTCCATCACGATAGACTTTCACAAGATGTTCCTTCAGCCTATAAGCTGCGGCGCAATCATTATAAAGGA
>CAZDXD010000194.1:0-2665 GCA_964509415.1 uncultured Treponemataceae bacterium | reverse complement strand
GAAATTATCCGCATGAAAGACGGGCTTGCCACCTTGCAGATTTACGAAGACGTTACCGGCATGAGAATCGGCGAAAAGGTAATTTCGCGCAGGCGCCCCCTTTCGGTAAGGCTTGGTCCTGGGTTGATTGGCACAATTTACGACGGCATACAGCGCCCTCTTGAAAGGCTTTTTAACGAAACAGGCGCTTTTCTAAAGCCGGGTGTCAGAAGCGAGCCTCTTGACACTGTAAAAAAGTGGGCGTTTGTACCGTCAGACAGCATAAAGGCTGGCTCTCCAATCGCGCCCGGCATAATTCTCGGCACCGTAAAGGAAACGGAGTCGGTAACCCATTCCGTGATGGTTCCGCCCTTTATCCGCGGCAGAGTTTTGATGGAATTTGCCGGCGCGGGCGAATATACCGTTGACGATAAAATCGGCGAAACCGAGCTTGGCGAGGCAATTTATCTTTCGCATTACTGGTCGGTGCGAAACCCTCGCCCGTACCTGCAAAAGCTCTCCGTTTCGCAGCCGCTTATTACGGGGCAGCGCGTGATTGACGTGTTCTTTCCTCTCTCTAAAGGAGGAACGGCGGCTATTCCCGGCGGCTTTGGCACGGGAAAGACAATGACGCAGCACGCAATCGCCAAGTGGTGCGACGCGGAAATTATTGTCTACATCGGCTGCGGCGAGCGCGGAAACGAAATGACCGACGTTCTCACCGAGTTCCCCAGCCTGATTGACCCGCGCACGGGGCGCTCTCTTATGGAGCGCACAATTCTAATTGCCAACACTTCAAACATGCCGGTTGCGGCGCGCGAGGTTTCCCTTTATTCAGGCATAACGCTTGCGGAATATTACCGCGACATGGGGCTTGACGTGGCAATTATGGCTGACTCTACCAGCCGCTGGGCGGAAGCGCTAAGAGAGCTTTCCGGAAGAATGGAAGAAATGCCGGCGGAAGAAGGCTATCCCGCTTATCTTCCAACGCGACTTGCAGAGTTCTACGAGCGCGCGGGGCAGGTTGTCTCCCTTGCAAGTAAAAGCGGCTCCGTCAGCCTGATTGGAGCTGTTTCTCCCGCCGGCGGCGATTTCTCGGAGCCCGTAACGCAGCACACAAAGCGCTTTATCCGCTGCTTTTGGGCTTTGGACAGGGAGCTTGCAAACGCCCGCCACTATCCCGCGATTGGCTGGATTGATTCGTATTCGGAATACGCTGACGAAATCAAGCCTTGGTGGGACAAGCTTGACCCGCGCTGGAGCACGGTACGTCAGCAGGCGCTTGAGCTTCTTAAACGCGAACAGCGGCTTCAGCAGATTGTGCGCCTTATAGGTCCTGACGCGCTTCCTGACGGGGAAAGGCTTGTTCTTGTTGCAGCCGAAATGATAAAAAACGGATTTTTGCAGCAGAGCGCGTTTGACGAAACCGACATGTATTCCGTTCCTGAAAAGCAAATATTTATTCTTTCCATCATGATGTCGTTTTACAAGCGCGCCGCGGCTATTGTTAAAACCGGCTGCCCGCTTTCAAAAATCACGCAGCTTTCATGCAGAGAGCAAATTATGAGGATGAAAACGACTTTCCCGAACGACAACACAGCGGGAATTTCCGCAGTGGAGGAAGCAATGAATCAGCAGCTTGATGAGCTGGACAGGCTTTATAGAAAGGCGGGTACCATATGAATGGCGTTGAATACCGCGGGCTGTCATCGGTAGACGGGCCGATTGTCATTGTAAACCGCCGCGAAAATGTATTTTATAATGAGATTGCCGCCGTTCACGACTCTGAAGGCAACACGCGTACTGGAAGAATTATAGACATATCCGAGGAATACTGCGTTGTGCAGATTTTCGGCTCTACTTCCGGTTTAAGCCTTTCAGATTCCTCAGTCGAGTTCCTTGAAACGCCGATGGAAATCCGCGTTTCAGAGGGGCTTATGGGGCGCATTTTTAACGGGCTTGGCAAGCCGATTGACGGCTACCCAGAGCTTTATTCTTCTGAAATGCGCAATGTAAATGGCTACCCGATAAATCCTTTTGCCCGCGTTTATCCGCGCGACTTTATCCAAACCGGCATTTCCGCGATTGACGGCATGAACACGCTCATTCGCGGGCAAAAGCTGCCTGTTTTTTCTGGCAACGGCATGCCGCACAACAAGCTTGCCGCGCAGATTATCAGGCAGGCAAAGATTCTTTCGGCTGACGAGGGCTTTGTCATGGTTTTTGCCGGAATGGGAATAAAGTATGACGTTGCCCGCTTTTTTGCAGATTCGTTTGAGCAGTCGGGCGTTCTCTCCAAGGTTGTCATGTTCCTCTCGCTTGCAGACGCGCCGTCAATCGAGCGCATTATCACCCCGCGCTGCGCCCTGACCGCCGCCGAGTATCTTGCATACGAAAAGGGAATGCACGTTTTGGTTATCCTTACCGACATGACCAACTACTGCGAGGCTCTGCGCGAAATTTCTACAACGCGCGGCGAGGTGCCGGGCCGCAAGGGGTATCCGGGCTACCTTTATTCTGACCTTGCCGAGCTTTACGAGCGCGCGGGGAAGATAAAGGGCTCTGAAGGCTCAATCACGCAAATCCCGATTCTTTCCATGCCTAATGACGACATATCGCACCCCATTCCTGACTTGACAGGCTATATCACGGAGGGGCAGATAGTCCTTGACAGGGAGCTTTTCCA
>CAZDXD010000193.1:0-2695 GCA_964509415.1 uncultured Treponemataceae bacterium | reverse complement strand
TTTTTAGAGCTAAGAGCTAAAGGGGACTGTTCCAACAAAGATAGCTCCGCCGCTGATGGCTTACCCCTTGCTCCGCAACCGCGTCAGCCAAGGCGCAGAATGCTTCGAAGCCAAGATTTTCAGGGCGCTCGCTTTCCGCAATCCCTGCTCGCTTTAGCGCAAGGCGGGCTAAATCGGCGCTTTGAGCATCGCTGTCATTCCCCTTGAAGCGGGCGGCAAGCCATGCTGCAAGCGTGTTTTTCGCGGTTTTTCTGCGCGATGAAAAGAGCGCCCTCACAACGGCAAAAAAGAGCGCGTCATCCTTGCACACGGCCTTTTGCTTTTTTTCTTTCATGAGGACAGCAGAAGAGGCTACATTAGGGCGCGGCCAAAAGTTCCCCGCGGGCAAGCTAAGCTCAATAGAGCAATCATAAAAGCGGCTGCAAATCACGGAAAATGAAGAATAATTCCCGCTTCCAGGCGCAGCGCAAATGCGCTCCGCAACCTCACGCTGCACGGTAACAGCCGCGCGCGGGAAAATCATGCCGCCGGTGATTAAATCCCCAAGAAGCGCTGCCGCTATGTTGTAAGGAAGATTCCCGAAAAAAAGCGGCCGCCCAGCCGTGGTAGCCTCTTGAGGTTTTGTATGCAAAAAAGTGGCGGCTTTTCTCCATGTTTTAAGAACATCGCCTTCTATGAGCGTAAATCGCGGGTTTTGCCCAAAGAGCTCGCGCAGAACACTTGAAAACCCGCGGTCAATTTCAAAAGCCGTTACAACCCCTCCCCGCTCTAAAATGCCCGATGTCATAGCTCCAAGGCCCGGCCCCACTTCCCAGACATCATCCCCCGGTGAAAGCGCCAAGATGTCAAGAAGCTTCTCCCGCACGGAAGCATTTATCAGGAAGTTCTGCCCAAATTTTTTCTGCATTGCCATTCCCCGGCTTTCAAGGAAGGCTTTAAGCGCGGACGGGGAATTATAATCCGGAAAATTCAACGCCCGCCATCCTTTTTCGCCTGAGGGCGCGCAAGGCAAAACCGCCCGCAACAAAAAAAAGCGCGAAGAGAACGCACATTGTAAAAGGCGCGTACAGGGGATTATTGCCCGCGGTTATCACAGGAGCCTGAGCAAAAAACGAGACTACCGCAAGAATTAGCGCATACTGCGCCTTCATAAAAAGCCCGCACAGCGAGTAGAGCAAGGGCGAAAAGGCGGAAAGGGCGGTGCAACAAATGCCTGAAATCATAAAGAAGGAAATCGGCGCGGAAAGAAGGAGCGTTGCGATTGTTCCCGCAGGAACGAACATTGCAAAAACGGACATCGAAACAGGGAAAACAGCCGCCTGCGCTCCAAGGGATGCCGCGAGAGGGCGGCAGAGCTTGCCGGGAATAAATGCGTCGAGAAGCTCATCAAAAAATACCCCGATAGAGAAAATGCCTGCCGTTGCAAGATATGAAAGCTGAAAGGACACCGCGTAAAAGTCAGCGGGCTTTAGAAGAACATGCGCGCAGAAAACAAAGGCAAGAACGGGGAGAAGCTCTGCGCGGAAGCCCGCCCGCCGCACTGCCGCAAGCGTTACCGAAAAGAGAAATGCGCGCAAAAGAGAGGGCGACTGCCCTGCAAAAAAGAGGAAGAGCGCAAGCGCGAAAAGCGAAATCTTCGCGGCAAGGCGCCTGCCTGCCAGCTTGGCGCAAATAAAGGTTATCGCGCCGCCCAAAATACTCAAATGCATGCCTGAAAGCGCAAGAATATGAGAGAGCCCCGCGCGTCTAAAAACATCGGAAGCCTCCTCCGCCATAAACTCGCGCATGCCGGAGCAGAGAGCAAGGAAAAGCCCTCCCGCGTCTCCCCAGCCATAGAGCATTTTCATCAGGGAAAGGCGCAGGGAAGCCCTTGCCGCTAGGAGCTTATCAACAAAAGACGAAGCGGGCTTTGCATCGAGTATCTCTGAAACGCGGAATAAAGCCGGGTCTCCTGCGCTTTTTTTTGCCGCAGAAGAGGAAAAAGCGCCGCTGCATTCAATTACCGCGCCGTTCGCAAGATAAAGCGGCTTACGTCCCGCCGAAGAGTGGCCGGGGAGCGCGACCTCGGCCGCGGCGGCAGGAATTAAAAGCGTTATGTTGCCAGACGCGGAAAATTCGGTCTTTAAGCCGTCGGCTTTGCCGCTTGAAAAAAAGCGGATAACGGAGGCTTCCGCGCGGTAAAAGTCTTTTCCCCAAGGGACGGGATCGCCTTTAAGCCTTGCAGCGACCGATGTAACGCTTTCAAGGGGGCAGAGCGTCATCGGGGGGAGTGCCTCCCTGTGAACGCGGAAAACGCCGACAGCCCCCGCAAGCGTTCCTGCGAAAAGGGCAGCAAAAAAAAACCTTTTTGAAGCTGCAAGGGCAAGAAGTTTCGCCGCCGCCTTCCCTGCTCTTTCCGACGCTGGCAAAATCCCGACGGCTTGGCTTTTTTGCCGCAAGCGCAACCGCGCCAAAGCCGAAAAAGCAAAAAGAGCGCCCGTCCCCGCAACGGCGGCGGACAGGGCGGCGCGAGGAAAAACCGTAAAGATATCCGGGCTAAATAAAAGCTGCGTAAAGATAATTGCCGCGGCTGAAACAAACACAGGGCGCGGTTCCCTGCTTTCGTTTTTGCATTTCTCTCTTACCACTTAAGCCTCGCGAGCGCGTCGCGGGAGGCCTGTTTTACTGATTCCGGATAATCCAGATAGCCGACATA
>CAZDXD010000192.1:0-2708 GCA_964509415.1 uncultured Treponemataceae bacterium | reverse complement strand
TTTTTTCAATGATACATTGGACATATCCTTTTGGAGGAAGCCGCCTTTTGCAGCAGCTGCGGCGCCAGGCTGGGGGCCCCTTAAGCATCCTAAGAGGTTGTTCCGCAGGAAGGCTGCCTGTCCATTGAGGATAAATGGATGCCCTAATGCGGCAGAAAGGAGCGGCAGAGCATGAACAGATGCGCCTGGTGCCTGATCAACGACTTGGAGATCAAATACCACGACGAGGAGTGGGGCGTGCCCGTCTACGACGATCAAAAGCACTTTGAGTATCTGATGATGGAGGTTATGCAGTGCGGCCTCAGCTGGGATACCGTGCTAAAAAAGCGGGAGGTCTTTCGTGCCTGCTTCGATCAATTTGATTTTGACAAGATTGCCGCTTATCGCGAGGCGGATGTGGAGCGCATCCTAAACACGGCAGGGATGATCCGTTCCCGCAGAAAGATCGAGGCGGTCATCGGCAATGCCCGCTGCGTTCAGCAAATCCGAAAGGAATTCGGCTCTTTTTCAGATTACCTTTGGGGCTTTACCGGCGGCAAGACCCTGCTGTATAGAGGGCATGAGCTGGGCCGTGTTCCCGCTTCCAACGCCCTTTCCGAGAAAATCAGCAGGGACCTCAAAAAGCGCGGGATGAAGTATCTGGGGCCTGTTACCATCTACGCCCATTTGCAGGCTAGCGGCATTATCAACGATCATCAAAAGGATTGCTATCGCTATGGTTGGCTGGTCGGGCAATATCCGGTGGAATACATAGACGAAGCAAATCTTTCGGATGGAATATGAATCATAAATCGGGCGCAAATTGCAATAGCAAGCTGGACACTTCCGTGCAGGGATGGGGCGGCCAGGCGGCGAAGACTGAGTCGATTATACCAGATTAATTTTTGCGGTCACCCTACGGTAATGGCATAGCATATATGACGGTGTGGCACGGAAACAAGAGGGCAAAGCTCCTTCCGCAATCGTGCTTGAATTACCGCCGTAAATGTGTCTGAATTATCGCCAGTGATGTGTCGCGAGCCGCAATGTTGCAGCCGCAGGAGGAAGGCGCGAATTGGCTAAGCCGCTTATTGCAGTAACGATGGGAGACCCCGCGGGCGTTGGCCCTGAAATTGTCGCGAAAGCTTTGGCGGCGGAGCAGGTTGTCAAGGCGGCTGACTGTGTTGTTATTGGCGACAAGAAGGTTATGGAAAACGCTGCCAACATCACGGGCGCTGGTTTGCGCGT
The DNA here is from genome assembly GCA_964509415.1 of uncultured Treponemataceae bacterium. Lineage (GTDB taxonomy): Bacteria > Spirochaetota > Spirochaetia > Treponematales > Treponemataceae > Avitreponema. The sequence goes on along the minus strand of CAZDXD010000192.1, from coordinate 1,481 downwards.
GCGCGTCATAGGCAGCCCAGAGAAAGGTGATTACAGGCCGGGCGTGCTCAATCTGATTGACCTTGACAACGTAGACATGGGCGGCTTTGCTTTTGGCAGGGTGAGCGGCATGTGCGGCAAGGCCGCCTATGGGTATATAGAAAAGGGCATTGGGCTTGCAATGGCGGGGAAGGCTGACGCTGTTGCCACCGCGCCGATTAACAAGGAAGCGCTAAAGGCGGGCGGCATCAGCTTTATCGGCCACACGGAGATTTTCGGTGCGCTGACAGGCACGGAAGACCCGCTCACTATGTTTGAGACAAGCGGATTGCGCGTGTTTTTTCTTACGCGCCATGTGTCTATGCGCGCGATGCTCGGCATGATTAAAAAGGAAAGAATTGTTGACTATGCAAAGCGCTGCACGGAGGCTTTAAGGCAGCTTGGCGTAAAAGAAGGAACAATGGCTATCGCGGGGTTAAACCCGCACAGCGGGGAGCACGGGCTTTTTGGCAGCGAGGAGCTGGAAGAGATTGCGCCCGCTGTCAAGGAACTGCAAGCTGAAGGTTATGATGTCGCGGGACCGGTAAGCGCGGACTCGGTCTTCCATCAGGCGGCTATGGGGAAGTACTCTAGCGTCCTTTCGCTTTACCACGACCAGGGGCATATTGCCGCAAAAACGTTGGACTTTGAGAAAACAATAGCTGTAACCAACGGCATGCCGATTCTGCGTACATCTGTGGACCACGGCACGGCGTTTGACATCGCGGGCTCAGGGAAGGCAAGCGCTGCAAGCATGATCGAAGCAATTCGCCTTGCGGCAAAATACGTGCCTGCTTTCAGGAAGCGGAAATCTTTGCGCTTCTGACTTGAGTTTTTTTCTTGAATTATGTACAAACCTCAGTAGAAAGCTCATTCCAAATAAACAGTACTAGGAGGAAACATTATGAGCAAAAAATGGGTCATTATTGGTGTCGCATGTATAATTATAATTGCTGTGGCAGTGGCGTTTTCGCTTCATAACGCTTTTTCTGTCGGAGCGGCTGGCACTATTACCGTGTCTGGCGAGGGACAGGGTTTTCTCGGTCCTGTAGTAGCGCAGGTAACCCTTGACGGCAGCGGCAAAATCATAGGACTTGACATTACAGGCGATCAGGACGGCGTGCCTGATATTGGGGGGCCTGCCATTGCAACGCTAAGTGAGCAAATCCTCCGCACTGGAAGCATTGAGGGCGTGGAAGCGGTTTCAGGAGCGACGATAACGTCAAACGGCGTTCTTAATGCCATTCGCAACGCCATAAGCGGGGCGTAGAGCACGGCGCCTGCCTTGCGAGGGAGCGCGATGCTAACGCAGGACAGCGACACGTTCCTCTCCCAAGTGAGCAGCTGGCGGACAAAGCGCGAGCGGGGTGACACTTACAGGATGCCTTCCGGCACATGGGCTGAGCAAGCGGTTACAGGGGCAAGCATGAGCCTGCGTAGCGACAACGGGGACTTGCTCGGCT
>CAZDXD010000191.1:0-2712 GCA_964509415.1 uncultured Treponemataceae bacterium | reverse complement strand
CAAAACATTAAAGGCGCAGAATTGAAAATTATTGAGGGAACAGGCCATGTTGTCAATGAAGAAAATCCAAAAATTTTAGCAAATATATTAACAGAATATTATTTGCGCAATGCTTGAAATTGCTGCCGTTTATAAAAACTTGATAGCATATCGACATCCGGCTGCCGACTGAAATTCACTCATCCCTAAACAGCGCCAGCACCGCAACAAAGCTACAGCCCGCGCCCTTTAGCGCTTGCGCGCAAGAGTCCGCCGTTGCGCCTGTTGTAACAATGTCATCTATTAAAACGGCGATTTCAGGCGGGGTTATCCCCCTTTTTAGCAAAATCTGCCCTTTAAGATTGGCTTTTCGTTCTTCTTTGCCCAGCCGCTTCTGCTGCGCGGCTGATGAGCGCACAAGGCAGGCCGAGACCGGAAGCCCGTATCTTTTGCGCAAAAGGCGGCTCAGCTCGTCAATTTGGTCCCAGCCTGTCTTTCTGATTTTGCCGGGACGCGGCGGCACGGGTACAATGGCAATTCCTCGCAACTTGCATTCTTGCCCTGTAAGCCCCGAAGCTGCAAAGACAGCCGCGAGAATTTCCGCAAAAACAGAGGAATAAAGCCTATTCCCCGCTATTTTCCATTCTGAAAGAGCCACGGCGTTTTCGGGCGTATAACTAAAAAGAGTGCAAACCTTATCAGCGAAATAAAAAGCGCCGCCTGCCCTGCAATCGGGGCAGAGATTTTCAGTGGAAATAAGGCGAGTGCCGCAGGCGGCGCACCTATCTTCCTCGCGCTCAAGGAGGCAGCGCTCGCGGGCGGCGACGAGTAGTTTTTCACGGCAAGCCTTGCAAACTGGATAGCCGTTGCGCGAGAGATTCCCGCACTGCGAACAGTAAACCGGCAGGACGGCGCGGGAAAAAACGCGCACGCAAAGAGCGGCGGCCTTAGCCTGCAAAGCGGCAAGCGGCGGCGTGATAAATGTAGGCTTTTCCACGCTTGGTATATGCTGCTTAAAAGCATCTGCGGCTAGAAAAAAAAGGGTACTTTATTTATTTTTCTTGCTGGAAGAAGCTGGGTAAAGGCTCTCTTGCCATCTTTCTATAAGACGGAGAGCCTGCATCGGCGTCATATTGTTAGGATCGGCTGAAATGATTTCGTCAAGCACCAACTCTTCATTGGAAAAAAGGGCAGGAACATCGGCGCTTGAAGGCGTTTCAGGCAGGCGCTTTTCAGCAGGAACGGAAGCATCAGCGGCACTGCCGTGCAAAGCCCTGTATTCAGCAAGGAGCGCCTCAGCGCGGCGTATTACGCTCGTCGGGAGTCCTGCCAGCTTTGCCACATGCACGCCGTAAGAGCCCGCGCTCACGCCCGGCACAACTTTTTTAAGAAAAACCACATCGCCTTCGGTTTCAAGCACATCAAGGCAGAAAGCGGCAAGCTTAGGGTGCGAAAGAGAGCTAAGCTCACGGTAGTGCGTCGCGAAAAGCGTTTTAGAGCCGCTTTTTTCAAGAAGATACTCGGCGCAAGCCCGCGCTATTGCAAGGCCGTCTTCTGTTGATGTTCCGCGTCCGACTTCGTCCATAATCACAAGGCTCGACTGCGTAGCGGAGCGGAGGATATGCGCGGTTTCAGTCATTTCCACAAGAAAAGTCGACTCGCCGCGCGCAAGGTTGTCAGACGCGCCGACTCGGCAAAAAATCTTGTCTACGGGCGTAATCAGCGCGGAAGCCGCGGGCACAAAAGAGCCTGTCTGCGCCATTAAAACAATGAGCGCCGTCTGCCGCAAAAAGGTGCTTTTGCCCGCCATGTTGGGTCCTGTAATAAGCGCGAATGAAGGCAACGCGGCAGCGCCCGAATAAAGGCGTATGCCGTTAGGCACAAACTCGCCATCGGGGAAATGCGCTTCCACTACCGGGTGCCGCCCTTCTTCAATGCAAAGCTCGCCGCTATCGGTGAACTCAGGCTTGTTCCAGCCGTGAAGCGCGGCGGCAAAGGCAAAGGACTGAAGCGCGTCAACCTTTGCGATTCCTTGAGCGAGCTTCAAAAGCGTATGCGCGCGCTCGGCAATTTTAGAGCGCACCTCAATAAAAAGACGCTGTTCGCATTCAATAATGTTCGCGTGAACGCCATTAAGCTCCGTTTCAAGGGCGGCAAGGCGCTCCGTGCTGAAACGTTCTGCGTTTGCAAGAGATGTGCGGCGTATAAAATACGGCGGCACGGATTTAAGGTTTGCCTTAGAAACCTCAAGGTAGTAGCCAATCAGCCTGTTGTACTTGATTTTTAGGCTTGCAATCCCTGTGCTAGAGCGCTCCTCCTCAAGGTAAGCCTCAAGTACGGCTCGGCTGTTGTCGCGAAGCGAGCGCAGCTCGTCAAGTTCTGCCGAAAAGCCGTCCTTGATAATGCCGCCCTCGTTTATGACAACGGGGCAGTCCTCGGCAATCGATGCATCAATCGCGGCGAAAACTTCACTGGCGCAAGAGCACCAGTCAGCCTCAAAAAAGGGGACTTCGGGGATTCCCTCTTCAAGTTTCCGCGCAAGAGAAAGAAAAGCCTTCATGCTCTGCTTGAGCGCCAAAAGGTCCTTGCCGTTTGCCTTCCCCATTGAAATGCGGCCCGAAAGCCGCTCAATGTCAAGGATTGAAGACAAATCCGCCCTTGCGCCCGCAAGAACGTCTTGCCGCCTGTAGAGTTTTTCTGTAATGTTTTGCCTTGAAAGTATATCTTCTGTTT
>CAZDXD010000190.1:0-2719 GCA_964509415.1 uncultured Treponemataceae bacterium | reverse complement strand
GAGCCGTCGACAATCTCTATGCTCGATATTCGGTTGATTATCTTGTAGAAGAGCCGCGCAAAGAACGAGCGCACGGGAGGTTCTCCTTTCCTTGTAACGCGCCGGGCTGCCACAGATTCTGCCTCACCGCTTTCAACGAGCTTTAGCATTTGAGGGATGAGGCTAGGCGGGTCTTGAAGGTCAACGTCCATCGTGATGACATAGTCGCTTTCTAGGGCGAGTGCCTTTTCTAGACCTGCATAGATGGCGCTCTCCTTGCCAAAATTGCGCGAGAAGGAAACGTAGTGTATTCTTTTGTCGGTGAAGGAAAGCCGTCTAAGGTGTGTGAGTGTTAGGTCGCTTGAGCCGTCGTCAACAAAGACAAAGGATAGTGTGCCCCCCCCCCGTTACCCACTGCCGCACCTGTTCATCTACGGCGGCAACAAAGAGGCAAGAGCCGCCGGGCGCGGGCTCTAGCATCTTCTCTTCGTTGTAGCAGGGAACAACAATCGCAAGCTTCATCGTTATTTCCTTTTCTTAAAGATAATAGCCTTGCTCAAAAGATAATTCAAGATGACGACGGCGACGCTCGCGGCAATCTTCATTGCCGCTTCATTCAGCTTGAGCAGGTCAATCGTTATCCAGACAGCCAGCGTCTCGGCAACGCCCGTAAAGGCGCGCGCGGCAAAGAAGGATGCGGCCTCTTTAAGCGAAAATCGCGGCGAGCGGAAAACCCACTTGCTGTTTGTAATGTAGGCAAAGAGAACAGAGAAAAACCACGCTGCAATGTTCGATGGCACAACAGGCGCGCCCGCAAGAGAGTGCAGCGCTAAAAACACCACAATGTTTACAAGGGTGGTAAGCGCGCCAAATACAAGGTAGAGTGCCGCCTCCCTGCCTAATTCCCGCCTTTCCATTCATAGCACTTTCTACTAACTGCGGGAGAGGTTCAAGGCTCTTCACCGCCGTATTGTAATATTGTCCGAATCACTTTTACGAGCTATATTTTACAGTATCTTACCCATAAATAAAAGCACGGGGCAAAAGCAAGCAGCAATGCATCACTTGCACTTTGCGAACAGCTTCTTGCACCGCCCTATACATCTAAGCTCTAAGTTCTAAACTCTCAGCTCTGATTCCCCCACGCGTCGCGCCGCATAAAGGTTTCATCCCTCTCGCGACCTGTAGAAACAATATCAACAGGAACGCCGCAGTATCTTTCTATAAACTCAATGTAGGCGCGCGCTTCATCTGGCAGCTCTTCATAGCTGCGGCAGGCGCGAATGCTCTTCTTCCAGCCCTTAAAAGAGCGTAGCACGGGTCGCGCCGCGTCAAGCTTTTCTATAGACGCGGGGAACTCCTCCGTCTCGCGGCCGTTAATGCTGTACGCTGTGCAGGCTTCAATCTCGGAGAGAGTGTCGTAAACGTCAAGGTGCGTGAGCGCGAGACAATCAACCGAATTAGCAAGGCAGGCGTAGCGCAACGCAACAAGGTCAAGATAGCCGCAGCGCCGCGGTCTACCCGTTGTAACGCCGTACTCTCGCCCCGTCTCGCGCACAAAGCGGCAGAGCTCCCCCTCGCTTTCCGCGTCAAACTCTGTTGGCATGGGCCCGTTCCCCACGCGCGTGGAATAAGCCTTAAATACGCCAATCACCTTGTCTATCGCACGAGGACCTATCCCCCCTCCTGTTGCGGCTCCAGCTGCGGCAGAAACGCCGGAAGAGACATATGGGTATGTGCCCATGTCAAGGTCGAGGAGCACGCCTTGCGCCCCCTCAAAAAGCGTGTTTTCTTTACTTTTATTAGCAAGCTCATAAGTCAGGCTCGCCTTCATCTCAAGAAGACGCGGAATAAATGGGGCAAGAAAGTCCCTGTCTTCTTGTTCCAAATCATCGAGCTTCTCTTGCCAGGCAAGGTCTGCAACGCGAATGCCGTCGCGTGAGCTTTTCATCGCGTAAGCCGTGCCAATGCCGCGCCCTGTAGTGCCAATCGGCCGGCGGCGAGCCTTGTCTGTTTCAGCGTCAAGCACCCTGCAGCGCGGCAACACAAGGTGCGCCCTGTCAGAAACAAAAACGCGCCCTTCCCAGTCAACGCCCTTCTCTTTTAGCATGGAGAGCTCCGCAAAAAGCGCCTCCGGGTCTATCACCATGCCTGAGCCCAAATAGACAACAGCGTCCGCGCGCAAAATGCCCGAAGGCACAAGGTGAAGAGCAAAGCGCTCATCGCCCCGCACAATCGTGTGCCCCGCGTTCGCGCCGCCCGAATAGCGGACAATCCTCTTTGCGCCTTCGGAGAGGTAGTCGACAATCTTGCCCTTGCCCTCATCCCCCCACTGCGCGCCAATAACTGCGATATTCACAAGGATGAGTATAGCGGAAAAGCTAACGGCAGGACAAGGGGAGCGGACTCATTTTATGGAGCCGATAATGCCGGCAGCAAAGCTCTTTTGCAGGCAGAAATATGCATTTTTCGCGCCCTGCAAAACTCCCCCTGCTCGTCCCTGCCTGTCGCCCGCCTTTCCGCTGTTTTTCTTTTGTGCTACACTTCTAACGGGAGAATGATATGCAGGAAATTATTGATTTATTGCAAAATGACGCGCGCCTTTCAGCTGAAGACATTGCCGTTATGACAAAAAAGCCGGTAGAAGAAGTCCGCGCGGCAATAAAGCAGCTTGAAAAGGACGGCGTAATCCTTAAATACACGGCTGTCATCAATCAGGCAAAAATTGAGCGCGAAAGCG
>CAZDXD010000189.1:0-2721 GCA_964509415.1 uncultured Treponemataceae bacterium | reverse complement strand
AGTTTTCTTACAAGATAATAGCGCTGCGATTCGGAAAAGCTGGCTATCTGGTCAACCTTGTCCTCGTAATCGGAATAAGGCGCGTCAATGTAGTTTGAAACGGTCTCTTCAAGGTAGATAACAGCCTTGTAAATGGTTTTGCGAGCGTCATTCAGCGCATCTTCGTTTTTTGAGTCAAGGATAACGGCGGAAACATAATGCTTTGTAAGATAAAGAGAAGCAAGGTTAAGCATTTCGTCCGCCAAAAGAATCCGCTTAAACGCAGCGCCTTCCGGATCTCTTGAGATAATTTCAAGGATATTCTTTTCTTTGATAAGAATAGCATCGATTTGCTGCTGATAAACAAAAAGCCTCTCAGCGTAAATCTGCCTCTTTCTTTTTGTTACTTTTGGCATAACAGCTCTCTCATCCGTACTTTTCCAGAAGCTCCCTTGCATGGTCAAGAGAAACCGCCCCGCCTTTTCCGCCGGAAAGCATTCTGGAAATCTCTTCCGCGCGGGCTTCCCCGCTTATTTCGCGGGCGGATGTTCTTGTCTTTCCGCCGGCGGAGCTTTTTTCTATTATAACATGATTATCGGCTTGGCAGGCAATGGACGCAAGATGTGTTATGCACAAAATCTGCCTTCCGCGCGATAATTTGTGAATGTGGCTTCCAACAGCGACGGCAGTTTCACCGCCGATTCCGGCATCTATTTCATCAAAAATCAGGGTATCCGTTTTGTCCGCGCCGGCCAGCACAGTTTTGAGGGCAAGCATTACGCGGGAAAGCTCCCCGCCGGAGGCAATTTTTGCAAGAGCCTTGAGCGGCTCGCCGGGATTAGGCGAAATCAAAAACTCCACGTCGTCAAAGCCAAACTGAGAGACGGTGCGCTTTCCGTCAGTGGAGTTTTTGGGGCTTAAAGAAACCTTAAAGCTCGTGCCCGCCATTCCAAGGCTTGAAAGCACTTCTTCTACAGCCTTTTCCATTTCGGCCGAAGCCTTCTGCCGCTTGCGCGAAATTTCTGCCCCATCTGCAAGAAGCTTTTTTTCAAATGCGGAAATCTCCGCATCCAGCGAGGCGCGGCTTTCATCTGCATGAGCCAAATCCTCAAGCTCCTTTTCGGCGGATGCCCCAAACGCGATAACCTCAGCAAGGGTAGAGCCGTATTTCTTTTTCAGCCTATAAATAAGCGAAAGCCGCTCCTCTACAGCTTCAAGCCTTGCAGGGTCAAACAGCGCGGAATCAAGATAGCCGGCAATTTCAGAGCCGATGTCTTCCGCCTCATAAAACACGGTTTCAAGGCGGGAAACCTGCGCGGCAAGGACAGAATCCACTGCGGCCGCGCTTTCAAGCAGGGAGAGCGATTTCTTCAAAAGCGCAAGGGCTCCTTCCTGCTGCGCAGAAGACGAACCCGCGCCAAGCGCAGCAGAACACTGGTCAAGCGCGGAACAGAGCTTTTCGTGCTGCGAAAGGCGCTTTTCTTCGGCTTCAAGGCGCTCGTCTTCGCCTGCCTCAAGGGAAGCCTCTGCAATTTCCTTAACCGCAAAAGAAAGAAGCTCCATTCTTTCGGCGCGGCTCTTCCCTTCCGCGTCAAGCTCATCCCGCCTGCGGCGAGCGGCGGCAAGCTGTCCATAGAGAACGGAAAAAGCTGCAACCTCGTCTTCAATGCCCGCGTATGCGTCAAGAAAGCGCCTGTGCTCGCTTGCTTTCAGGAGCGACTGATGGTCGTGCTGCCCGTGTATGTCAACCAAAAACGAAGTGAACTCGGCAAGCTCCGCCCTCGACACAGGAACGCCCTGAATCCAGCATGAAGACTTGCCGCCGGCTTTTGCGTTTCTTTTCAAAAGCACCCTGCCTGAATCCGCTTCTATCCCGTGCTCTGAAAGCCACGCAAGAGCGTCCTTGTTTTTATCCGCGCGCACCGTGCCTGCCGCCCATGCTTCTTCCGCACCAGTACGGATAGTGTCAGCCTGCGGCTTTCCGCCTAACAGAAACGAGATTGAGCCTATCAGAATGGATTTTCCCGTTCCTGTTTCTCCCGTAAAGACAGTGAACCCGCCTTGCAAGTCAAGGGAAAGGGAGTCAATCAGGGCAAAATCCTTTATGCTGATGTCTTCTATCATTCTTCTATTAAGTTAAGCTAATCCGTCCCGCGCCGTCCTGATAACCGGAGCGCCCGACCAGTTGAGCTTATACCGCAGCGCATTGTAAAAAACTTCAGGCGGGCAGCCTATAAGGCGCACAGGCTTTTCCGCTTTTGTAACGGCAATTCTGTCGCCGCTTTGCAGGGCGAATGATTCCTGCCCGTCAATGGAAAGAAGCCCGCCGCCATTTTTTTGCGCTCCGGAAAAGTCAATGAGTATTCTGCCGGATGCGGGCAGCACAATCGGCCTTGAGGAAAGCGAAAACGCGCACACCGGCGAAAGCACAATCGCCGGGACATCAGGGGAAAGAATAGGCCCGCCCGCCGCGGCGGAATAGGCTGTTGAACCTGTAGGCGTTGCAGCGATAATGCCGTCAGCCTTGAAAAGACCAAGCGAATGCTCATGCCTTCCATCGCTGAAAGAAACGTCAAACTCGACAATTCTAGCACGACCGCCGCCTGAAATTGTGCAATCGTTAAGCGCGCGCGAATCGTAAACTGGCGCGCCGCCGCGAAAAACTTCCGCGCGCAGGAGCATGCGCTCCGCGCTGTGCGAATTGCCTTCAAGATAAGACTTGAGAGCGTCTTTCCAGTGTTC
>CAZDXD010000188.1:0-2725 GCA_964509415.1 uncultured Treponemataceae bacterium | reverse complement strand
GCCTTTTTTTGTCAGTCTGCCGTGTTCTTCAGGCGGGCTTTTGACACTCACATCAAATTTCTTAGTTAATAGCTAAAATTACAGATTTTTTTGCATACATTAAAAAAAAATTCTTGCGCTTTTCCAAAAGCGTGGTACACTTGTCTATAGGAATACGCATTTTTGTTCAGAATGTCGCAATCGTTGCGAAAAGAGAGGTGTTTTAGCGTGAAAAGCTTTATAACGGAAGATTTTCTTCTTACAACAGAGGCTGCCCGCAGGCTCTACCATGAGCACGCGGCAAAAATGCCTATTTTTGACTATCACTGCCATTTAAGCCCGCAGGAAATATACGAAAACAAGCAGTTTGCGGACATTGGCGAGGCGTGGCTCGGCGGCGACCACTACAAGTGGCGCGTAATGCGCGCGAATGCCGTCCCTGAAGAGTACATAACGGGTGCCGCGTCTTTCCGTGAAAAGTTTGACCGATTTGCGGCTGTCATGCCCGCTCTTTTAGGCAATCCCATCTATCATTGGTCGCACCTTGAGCTAAAGCGCTTTTTCGGCATAGATGATTTCCTCTGTCCAAAAACTGCTGACTCGGTATGGGACAAGGCTAACAAAAAGCTTCAAAGCGAGGAGGGCAGGGCGCGCGCCCTTATAACTGAAAGCTCAGTCCGCGCTATTTGCACAACCGATGACCCTGTTGACAGTCTGGAGTATCACAAGCTGATTGCAGAAGACAATACCTTTAAGACGCGCGTGATGCCTACATTCCGCCCGGACAAGGCGATTAACCCTGTCGCCGCAGACTTTTCTTCCTATATAGAAAAGCTTTCCTCGGCTTCAGGCGTTGCAATTCGCAAAGTTGACGACCTAAAGCAGGCGCTTAAACTGCGCCTTGACCACTTTGCGGATGCGGGTTGCTGCCTCTCTGACCAGGCATTCGGCTCTCCAGACTTTACAGTCTGGGACGAAAAGGCTGCGGAAGAAGCTCTGCGCAAGGCGCTCGCGGGCGAGGTTCCCTCTTCCTGCGAGACGGCGGCTTTCCAGTCGCTTATGATGGATTTCTTGGGCGAGGAATACGCCTCGCGCGGCTGGGTTATGCAGCTTCACATGGGGGCGGTGCGAAACTTGAGCTCGCGGCTTTTCCGCTCTTACGGTCCTGACGCGGGCGGCGATTCCGTAGGCGATGTTCTGTCCGCGCTATCCCTTGCGGCATTGCTTGACCGGCTAGATTCTCGCTCGTCTCTTCCAAAGACGGTTATCTACACGCTCAACGCGAACGACAACGACAAATTCGCGGCCGCGGCGGGCTGCTTTCAAGACGCTACAGCCGCGGGCAAGGTGCAGTTTGGTGCCGCGTGGTGGTTTAATGACCACTTTGAAGGCATGACGGCACAGCTTAAGTCGCTTTCTAGCATCGGAGTGCTTTCGCGCTTTGTCGGAATGCTCACCGATTCGCGCTCCTTCCTCTCTTACCCGCGCCATGAGTACTTCCGCCGTGTCTTGTGCGAGCTTGTCGGCGGCTGGATTGACAGGGGAATGGCTCCGGCAGATTACGATGGCATTGGAAAGATAATCGAGGATATCTGCTTCAACAACGCCTGGAAGTATATCTTAGGCGAAGCATGAAAAGCTGCTCTAATTAGGAGGAACTATAAATGAAACTTTCATTCCGCTGGTACGGCGAGGACGACCCTGTATCGCTTGAGTATATTTCGCAAATACCAGGAATGCGCTCGATTGTCTCGGCAGTCTACGATGTAAAGCCAGGCGAGGTGTGGCCAGAGGAGAGCATTGAGAAAATCAAAAAGCTCTGCAACGCGCACGGGCTTATCTTTGACGTGGTTGAGTCCATTCCCGTATCCGAAGACATTAAGCTCGGCACGGAAAAAAGAGACGCTCACCTTGAGGCGTATTGCGAGAATGTGCGCCGCTGCGCCAAATACGGCGTTAAGTGCGTTACCTACAACTTTATGCCTGTCTTTGACTGGACGCGCACGCAGCTTGACAAAAAGGCCCCCGATGGTTCGACCAGCCTTGTAATGTACTGGGAGCAAATGAAAGGGCTTGACCCGTTAAAGGACGACATCAACCTGCCCGGCTGGGATGCAAGCTACACGCAAGATGAGGTGCGCGGCCTTATCCGCGCCTACGGAGAGCTTGGCGAAGAGGGCTTGTGGAAGAATATAGAAATCTTCCTTAAAAAGGTTATTCCCGTTGCCGAGGAGTGCGGCGTTGTAATGGCGCTTCACCCTGACGACCCGCCGTACCCGATTTTCGGGCTTCCCCGCGTTATCACAAACGAGGCGAACCTTGACCGCTATCTTTCGATTGTGGATTCGCCTTCAAACACACTGTGTTTTTGCACGGGCTCGCTTGGCTGCGCGAAGTTCAACGACATCCCCAAGATGGTGCGCAAGTATTCCGCCAAAAAGCGCATAGGCTTTATGCATATCCGCAACGTCAAGGTGATGGACGACGGCTCTTTTGAAGAGAGGGCGCATCTTTCATCGTGCGGCTCGCTTGACATATTCGAGATAGTCAAGGCGCTTGTCGAGACGGGCTTTGACGGCTATGTCCGCCCGGATCACGGCCGCATGATATGGGGAGAGACGGGCAAGCCTGGCTACGGCCTTTATGACAGGGCGCTTGGCGCTACATACCTTAACGGTCTTTTTGAAGCTGTCGAGAAAGACAGAAAGTAGGGCATTATCCCGCGGTTTTTAGCCTGATGCCGCGG
>CAZDXD010000187.1:0-2755 GCA_964509415.1 uncultured Treponemataceae bacterium | reverse complement strand
TTAACGCTTTGAGCGCCCACGCTGACTACAGCGAGATGATCGAATGGCTTAACGAGTGCTCATGCCCCTCGCTAAAGCGCATTTTTATGGTGCATGGCGAGCCTGACGTGCAGACCGAATTTAAGGAAAAATTAGCGGCAAACGGCTATGGCGATGTGCAAATTGTGAAGCGCGGGGAGCGCTACGAGCTGTGAAAGCCGCCCTGCATGTCATTACGGGGTTTCATGCAATAGAAGAGGCTGTCCGAGCGGCGGGGGCAAGCGGAAACGTTGCCGGCTTGCAGCTGCTTTTTTGCAAGGAAGGCCCGCGCGTAAAGCGCATTCTTGACGAGGCAAAGAAGGCGCGTCTCCCCTGCAAAAAGGCTTCCCCGCAAGAGCTTGCTTCTCTTATTTCTGCGTTGCCAGAGGAGCTTCGCGACCACCGCGGATTAATCCTTGTAGCGGAAAGCGGCTTGTCCGCAAGCGCCGCCCACATGACATTAGAAGCTTTTGCGGCTTGGGCAGAAAAAGAAGAGCGTTGCGCGGCCGTTATCCTTGACAGCGTAACCGACCCGCACAACGCGGGTGCCATATTGCGCAGCGCGGACCAGCTAGGCGTTTCGGCGGTGATTATTCCTGAAAGCCGCGCGGTGGGCGAGGAAAGCGTCATTGCCCGTGCGAGCTCAGGGGCTTCTGCTTGGGTGCCGCTTATAAGGGTTTCAAACCTTGTGCGCGCGGCAGAAAGGCTAAAAAAGGCGGGCTTTTGGGTTTACGGCGCGGAAAGCTCTCCCGCAGCCGCCCCAGTCCACAAAGTGGAGCTTGCGGAGAAAACCCTCTTTGTTATGGGCAGCGAGGGCAAGGGCATTGCCCGCCTTTTGCGCGAAGCTTGCGACGCCTTTGTTTCAATACCCACGCAAGGCCGCATTGACAGCCTAAATGTCTCCGTCGCGGCAGGCATCCTCTTTTACGAGTATCGAAGGCAGAAGGGGAGCTACGATTCCTGATAGTCTTCGTTATTGGCTTTTTTTGCCATCTCTAAAAGGCAAATGCCGTTATATTCCCAGTACCTTGGACCGTCATATGAGCCAGAAGGATTGACTTTGCCTTTGCGTGTCATAATCTTCGTTGTAAGAGGGGAGAGCGACCATTCATCACCTTCAAATTCAACTTTCTTGTTGCCTGTTACCTTGGCCGTAATGGTTGGATCGTCCCTAAAATTGATGTATTCTCCTCTTTCTATGCCAACGCTTGTGAATGAAAACGGAAGTCTCTTTTCGGCATTATAATTATTTGCGTGCCTCATAGAATCAGGTATAGGAAGCACCTCTTTAAGCAAATAGCCGACAATCCATTTAGCGCGCCGTTCTATTTGCGCAGCTCCCCATTCATCGCAGTCTGTAATCATGGTTTTGGCAATCTGCAGGCCAGCGTTGTTCTCGTATATCTTTTTCTTTTCCAAAAAAACCTTTTGTCCGCCTTCTTGGTTATGACGTATCAATGTCAGGTTGCCGATCGTATTGGCATACTTTTGGTGGATTTCTTTATGATTGTCTCCTAACGCTGCTTCCCATTCGTCAGTCAACGTTTTCGGCATAATATGCTCTACCTGCAATGCCTTGTCAGTTAAGTCAGGGCGGCTCTTTGTAAGCTTCTCTTCAACAAGTGAAAGGTATATCCTGGAATAATTAAAATTGTAAAAGTTCATCGCGCTTAGTTCACGTTCAATCTCATCGTCATTCGGAAGCCTTAAGTTGTATTCCTGCGTTGCGAGAATCCCGAACATCTCCTGCTTTTTGTCAGGGGCATTTTTAAGCTGCTCAAAGTTATTTCCCAACGTTGGGAAAACCTTGTTTTCTGCGGCAGCTAGAGCGATGAGCCTACGGCGTAAGCAATAAATGCGGAATGCGCCCAAAATGGCGATAACGTCACCATCACTAAAGTACCTATTGTTACGCAAATGCATCAGCTCCATCAAGAAGGAACGGGCAGTTGTTACGTTTAGTAAATTGATGTCTGCAATCAGCCTGTCAATGTTCTCGTTGCCACAAGTCCCACACGAAAGAATGGATGCATACGAATCAGCATAATCGGCAAGCTGTTCTAGCACATTGTACTTACCGCTAGGCTCTGGAAACATTTCCTTAAAATCCCCGTAAAGCTTTTTAGAGTTGCGATCTGTTGCCTTGAGAAAGTTTTCATGCTCATGAGCCTGCATATAGTCGCGAATAAAGTCCGACACTGACGCTTGCTCGTTGGGGATAGTTTCTTCTATATGAAGCCAAAAGCGCCTGTAACAGTTAGCCTGCTCTTCAGATTTAAGGTCTAGCAGCAAATAGTTCCTAACAAGGTCGGCAAAGCTAAGCGGCTTGCCTAGCGAGTTCATCGACTCAAAGATTTCTTGCGGGTCTTCCCATGGGTTCTTTGGCTCAAGCTGAATTGTGATAATGCTGAATTTGGCAAGGCCGCTTCCTATAAGGCCGGGAATGCGAACTCCCTGAGCTTGCAGCTTAGCTAGGCGATCCTTGAAGTACAAGTAATTGCGGTAAACCGCCGACTTTTTCTCATTGCCTTTAAGCTCAACTTTAAGCATTATCTTCCAATAAGAATTCCAATCGGATTCAACCTGCTTTAGCTTAATCTTGTACTCCCTTTCATCGCTAACATTGTCGTTTTTTAGATAATGCGAATCTATGGAGCTTTTGAGATTTTGGTCAGAGACTATATCGCGCAACGCCGCAAGAAAGAGCATTGCAGTTGTAATCCGCTGCTGCCCATCT
>CAZDXD010000186.1:0-2800 GCA_964509415.1 uncultured Treponemataceae bacterium | reverse complement strand
CGCAGATGTTCGGGCAAAACCGCCATCCGTTTTCCAGGCAGTGGTATATCCACAAAGGGATTGACCTTTCAACGTACCGTTCCGGCGATCCTGTAATTGCTACCGCCGACGGGCAAGTGGTTATGGTGGATTATGATGCCTCGTTCGGCAACTACATTATTATCAGGCACAAGTACGGCTTTTACACCAGATATGCTCATCTTCTTTCGCAGACCGTAAAGCGCGGCGATCACGTTAATCAGGGACAAACAATCGGGTACATCGGCAACACCGGCATTTCAACTGGACCGCACCTTCACTATGAAGTGCACATCGGCTCCGAAGTTGTTGACCCGATTAAATATTTCAACATACGCGAGACAGGGTCGGGGAGTTAATGCCCGTCTCAATTAAAGACATTTCCATCAACACGTTGTTGGGTTCAGGTTCGCTTATTCGCGGGAACCTTAGCGTTTCAGGGTTTGCAAGAATTGACGGCGACATTGACGGTTCCCTTCAGGCTACCGGCAGAATTATCATAGGTGAAAACTCTAGGATTCGCGGCGATGTCCACGGGCAAATTGTAACCGTAGGCGGCGTTGTAGAAGGCGATGTTATTGCGCCGGAAGGCGTGAATATTCTTTCTACGGGCGCGGTAATCGGCGACATTATTACAAAACGGCTTTCTGTTGCGGAATCCGTTGTGCTGCACGGCTATTGCTTTGCGGTTAACGATCAGGAAAGGTTTGAAGAAGCCTGCTTTGCCCGCAACAACCGTAAAGCCGCTAGGTACGGCGCTTCCGTTTCCAAAGGCGAGGAAGTGCAGGTTTGATGGCGGAACCGATAGATACAACTTCCGCGTATTTTGCCTCTTTAGCGGCGCAGGCTGCGGGAAGAAAAAGCGACGCCCGCCCTGCCGCAATTCCTGCGAAGAGCGAAAAAAAGAAAGCTTCGCGCTTTGAGCGCATTTTAGCCGAACAGCAGGAGGTTTCCGATGTCTCTACGCTCTCGCTTCCGCCAGAGATAGCTTCCCTTCCCGAAAGCGAGATTCTTTCCGCCCTTCTTGACAGCGTATCCGAGAGCGGGGACGCGCTAAAGGATCGTCCTGTCCCCGACAACATTATGCGCTACAAGGAAGCTGTACGCAACTTTATGAAATTCGTTGTTTCCCGTTCTTTCAGCGCGGAAACTTCGGAGGGGATTAAAATACGGAAAGGGCTTGAATTTAAGCCCCAAAAGCAGTACACGCAGATTCATGTAATTGACGAGAAGCTAGAAAGGCTTGCGGCAGGAATCCTTTCTAGCCAAAAGGACAAGCTCGCGATACTTGCCGCCGTTGAAGAGATAAACGGGCTTCTTGTCAACCTGCTTTCGTAAATCTTTTGAAAAAGCGCGCTCAAGTGGCGCATTTATTATAGAGGAAAACAATGGAAATCGATGAAGAACTTTATATAGCGGAGTTTTCGCAAGAAGAAGAGGACATTTCCTCTGATGAGATAAGCAGCCTTGAAGACCCGCAGGAAGAATCCCAAGAAGAAGGGGCGGGAAAGGCTTTCAGCTTCCAAAGCCCGCTTTACCATCTAAAGCTCGATTATTCCAGCGAGAGCTTTTACGCCTTATCCAATAACCCTGAACTTGCTTCGGGCAGCTTTGTCTTGGTACCGACAAGATACGGCATGGACCTTGCCCGCGTATTGGGTCGCGTTGCCTCGCCTATAGGCGTTAAGCCGGAAAGCGTTGCAACGATTGAGCGCCCCGCGACAGAAGAAGACTTAAGCCGCGCGGAAGCCAATCGCGAGGAAGAGAAAGCCGCCTTTGCCGTTTTTTGCGAAAAGATAGCGGCGCATCGCTTGGACATGAAGCCCATTGCGGCGCATTTTCTTCTTGACGGCACAAAGATACTTCTTTTTTTTAGCGCGGAGGGAAGGGTAGACTTCCGCAATTTGGTAAAAGACCTGTCCGCCTCCCTCAAGACAAGGGAAAGGAAACTGGAGCGCATTGAGCTGCGCCAGATTGGAGTGCGAGACGAAGCTAAAATTGTCGGGGGCCTTGGCGTTTGCGGCCGCCCGTACTGCTGCCATTCCGTTACGGACCGCCTGCGCCCCGTTTCTATTAAAATGCCTAAGGAGCAGAATCTTTCGATAAACTCGCTGAAAATTTCAGGACAATGCGGTCGCCTTTTATGCTGCCTTGCGTATGAATACGACTGGTATGCAGAAGCGCGTAAAAAAATGCCCGCCGCAGGCGTGAAAGTTTTTTATGACGGCTGTATGTTCCGCGTAATCGAGGCAAACCCTGTTATGGGGCGGATAAGGCTTGTCGGCGAGGACGATCGAATACTCGAAGTACCATCTTCCCGCATGGCGCGCGCGGATGGCGGCTGGCAAATTACAAACTGACTTCTGGAAAGCGTTTTTTAGCTTTTCTTTAACGCGGCTTTTTCCTTTTGCCCGCTCGCTTTTTGGGGTACAAGCCTTTTAAGGTATGTCTTGAGGCTGTCCGCCGTCGTTTTGCTGATTACATGCTCCATTCGGCATGCGTCCACCTCGGCGATTTCCGCAGGAATATCAAGGACATCTGTAAGAAACAGCTTGAGCGTGTCGTGCAAGTCCCTGACCCGCGAGGCGACAACCCTGCCCTCTTCCGTGAGGGTTATTACGCCGTAGCGCTCGTGCTCAACGAGCCCGCTCTCTTTAAGGACAGAAAGGCTTTTATTGACGCTTGGGCGGGAAACATTCAAAGCGCGCGCTATGTCAATCGAGCGGGCTTTTCCTTCTTCATCTTCGCAGTCAAGAATCGCTTCAAGATAGTCTTCTTTTGA
>CAZDXD010000185.1:0-2812 GCA_964509415.1 uncultured Treponemataceae bacterium | reverse complement strand
CTTTCCTTTGTCAAGCCGAAAATGTCGCCAATTTCTTTAAGGGACATTGGCTTTTTCCCTTCAAGCCCGTAGCGCAGCCTGATAATTTCAGCTTCCTTTTCAGACAACGTGTTCAGCAGCGCGTCAATATCCGAGCGCAGCCCTGAGTACATGGCAAAATCCTCAGGCGATTCATAGCGGGTGTCTTCCAGCAAATCGCCAACGCAGTCAATGCCGCGATCGTTGTCTACAGGCGCGTCAAGAGAGACAACATCCCGCGCGGCGTTCATGATTTCGCTTACAAGCGCAGGGTCAATCCCCATGGCATCAGAAATATGCGCAATCTCCTCACTGTCCGTCATGGCGGCATCAGACTGCCTGCGCAGCCTTTCAATCTGTACAAGCTCATTCGCCCTGTTGAGCGGCAGCCTGATCATCCTTGACTTTTCGCAGATCGCTTTTAATATAGCCTGCCTAATCCACCACACGGCGTAAGAAATAAAGTGATACCCAAGATCGGGGTTAAAGCGGTCAGCGGCATTCATCAGCCCGATGTTCCCCTCGCTTATCAAATCGGAAAGGGGAATGCCCTGATTTTGATACTTCTTTGCCACGTTGACAACAAAGCGCAAGTTTGCCTGCACAAGCCTTTTTCTTGCTTCCTCATCGCCGTTTTTTGCAGCAACCGCGCACTTATACTCTTCTTCCTTTGTTAAAAGCGGAATTTTATTGATTTCAGACAAATAAGCCGCAAGAGCGTCCTTTTCCGAAGAATTGCGCTTGGCTCTTGATTTTTCCATATCAGTCTCCATTAGCAGTAAAATGATTCTACGCTAATATTCAAGCAAAAAACGTGCCAATTTTCACGCAAAACTTCAATAGCTTTTATTTTCTTGCAATATAAGGAAATAAAAGAGTTCAGTCAGACGCGGCTTGAAGATGCGAAAAAAAGAAATCGCCTAAATGTGTGTCAAAACAACACGCCTCGCGCAAAAGCGGCAAAAAAAGTATCATTTTGCCCGCTTTGCGCCTAAGCGAGAGGCTTTTATCGGGAAAAATCAGGCTTTGCCCCGCTCAAGGAATTGTTGAAAGGCTGCCAATTCCGGCTTGACGTTGTCTTTGCGCGCGCAGAAAGCAAAGGACCTGCTTATGTCGCAGCCTTCAAGCGGCAGCGCGGTAAAGCCTTCGGGCAAAAACTTTGACACCATGGCGGGCAAAAACGCAACTGCGCCATTGTTTGCCGCGTACAGCAAGGCTTCTTCGGTATATTCCAGCGGAATGATTCTTTTGAATCTGAGGTTCTCGGCTTCCATTTGGCTGGGAAAAATGCTGTCGGCGAGCTCTATGTCAGAGTACGTTACGGCGGCGCAAATGTAGCCGCATAGCGTGGCAGGCGAAATGCGGGGAAGGGCTGCAAGCTCATGGTCGTTGCTGACCACAACCACCATCGGGAAGGTATCTACCGTTATTGAGCGCACGTCAGAGTCATCTTCAAAAATATACGAGGGCACAAAAAAGCCGTCCACTTCCCCGTTGTCGAGCTTATCATAAATACTGCAAGGCGCACACAGCTTTGTCATTATAGTAATCGAAGGATTGTCCCGTCTGAAGACTTGCGTATAAGAAGCCAGCGCCATCGCGTCATAGCCGTTCGCCACGCCTAAGACAAGCATGGACTTTTTCTGGTTGTCAGGCTTTGCGCCTGTTATTTTCGCGAAGCCATCCGATGTCGCCGCTGCCCAGGCAAAAAACTCCTGCCCCATGGGGGTCAAGATCATCGGCCTTTTTTCGCGGTCAAATAGCGTGTAGCCTATTTCGTTTTCCAGCTTGGAAATCGCGAGACTCATCGCGGTCTGGGAAATATGGCAGTCCCTTGCCGCTTGCGAAAAGCTTCGGGTTTTTGCCGCCTGTATAAAGTAATCCAACGTTTTCATGTCCATAATAAGTGCTCCTGTATTTACTGTTGATAATGAGTACAAATTACTGTTTTTTTGTCTAGTTGTCTAGTGGATTAGATTTTTAGTGTCTTAGTTATCTAGCATTCTAGTGGCTGGGGTTAAGCAAGGGGCACTAGAAAGGGCAAGCAGAGGCTTCTTGTACAGCTCCAAAGACTAAGAAACCAGAAAACTAGTCAACTAGTCAACTAGTCAACTAGTCACAACTTAAACTTGTTTGTTATGTTCACCAGCACGTCAATCGCTTCCTTGTTAGAGCCGGTGTTCCGCACAATTTCCTCGACAGCAGCGTTTATCGCTTCGGCTGCCTTGGCAATCGAAGCGGAGCGGTCCTGCACTTGCTGCGAAACCCCAGAAAGCCTCATTATCTCTTTAAGAATGGTTTCAGTGCCGGCGTTCATCTCTATCGCGCCGTCCCTTATCTGTATCGTTACGCTTTCAATGTCCCGCAGCGCTTCAAGCACCTGCTGGCTCCCTGAAGTTTGCTCAAGCATGGCAAGGTTGATTTCGCTTACCAAGCCCGTAACCGCGTCAATCTTCGCCACAACAGAGTCAAAGGCATCGTCAGCAACGCTCGTGGCGCTTGCAATGTTTCTTATCGACTCGATAGTGCTCTTTAGCCCCGCCGCTATCGTTCTTGACTGGCTGGCAGAATCTTCCGCCAGCTTGCGGATTTCGTCCGCGACAACAGCAAAGCCCTTGCCCGCCTCCCCGGCATGAGCCGCCTCTATTGCCGCGTTCATCGCGAGGAGGTTTGTCTGGTTCGCAATGTTGTCAACCACGCTGTTCGCTTCCAAAAGCGAGTCCGACTGTGTGATAAGGCCGTTCACAAGGCCCTGCACGTTACTTATGCTTTCCTTGCCGCCTGCGGCGTTGCC
>CAZDXD010000184.1:0-2829 GCA_964509415.1 uncultured Treponemataceae bacterium | reverse complement strand
GGAAAAGGGTATAATATAATGATGATTTATGATAAGCGAGCCTGTACACGAACAGTTGCAACAGGTATTGGTTTTACTCCGTTCAGGCGAACTTGAGCAAGCGCATGCTGAATTGCACAGGATTTTGCAGCGCGCGCTGAATGATCCGGATGTGCTGTATGTCCTTGCCGGAGTTAATTTCTGGAGGGAAAAAATCAAAATCGCGGGCGGCAAGACTTCTGCCTTTGAGGGCGGGGAGTTTCTGGTGTCGCAGTGGAAGGATTTTCTGCCCTTTATGCGGGAAAAGGGAAAGGACAGGGATGCTGTCCTGTATGCGCTAAAGCGCTGCGCTTTTTCTATCGCGCTGGGGTATTATCTTTCCCTTTATAGGGAGGATAGCGGGTCAGGAGAGCCGGAAGTCTATAGGAAGGCGGGCTTGTGCTATAAGGCACTCGGCGAGTATGAGAGGGCGCTTGCTCTTCTTGACAGGGCAAAAGACGGCAATAGGGATTCTGCGCCAATTCTTGCCGAGCTTGCGGACTGCTATGCTCTGTGCGGGGAGATGCGATATGCCAAGGTTTTTTTTCGCGAGGCTTTCTTTAAGGATGCTTCCAAAGTGGAATTATGCTTCCTAGAATCGGATATTATAGTGCGCCTTGCCGAGCAGGTGGAAGCCATGGGTTATAAGGGGGAAGAGCTTTTAGAATGGATTCCTGTCTACGGTCTTTTGTTCGGTGTTTTTAATGTAAAGCGTGCCCTGCGTTCCGTTGAAGTCGGCAAACTAAAGCAGAATATTTTCTGGCTGAAAGAAGAGCTTAAAAGCGCCCCCGAAAAGAAAAGATACCTGCTTGTGCCGAGGCTTATAAACCATTATTTCTGGCTTATCGATCATCTTGCAAGCGCTGATAACGACAAGGCAAAGATCAATGAAATCCTTCTTGAAATAAAGCTCTTGGATAAAAATATCTATGAAAAATATACAATGTAACAGCACAGGGAGAAGACAATGGCTGAAACAGTTATAAAAAATGTGCAGAATATGCTGAATGAAGAAAAATGGACCAGAGCCGCAATAGGGAGTTATTCCATCGCAAATTTCAAAGAGCTGGACAAAATTATCATCGAAGCCCAGCAGGGCAACATGATAAATGAGCTTAAAAAGCTCTGCGACGAACATCTTGCACATACAAAAAACAGCATTATAGCCCTTTATATCTCCGGCATTACTGCTGCTTCGCAGAACCTTTTGGATGAATCTGCTTTAACTGAGCTTGTCAGTATTTTCAACGACAACCGCAAGACACAGATTGTTGAATACCTTTGCGAGCGTGTGCTTGATTACGGGGAATCTGCGTTTGCACTCAGGACGCTCTCTGATTGCTACCGTGAAGAAAATAATACCGAAAAACTCTACCCCCTCTGGGAGAGACTTGTTAAAGTTGACTCGAATGAAGCGGACATTGCGAAGCTTCTTGCAGAAAAATATGAAAAAGAAGGCGATATGGAAATCGCCGTGGACTATTATAAAAAAGCGCTCTACCGTTGCATTAACCAGAAGCAGTTCAATTCCGTTAAGGAAATCTGGACGAGGCTTACAGCAATAATTCCTGAAGAGATTGACTTTTTTCAGCATGTGCAGCGCAAAATAGCTAGAACGCTTGGAGAGGATAAAAGCGCCATTGTCCTTCATGAGCTTTATGAAGCGTATAAGGCAAAGGAAGACTGGGATACCGCCATAGATATCTTAAAGCTCATTTTATCCTATGATGAAAAAGACGGTTGGGCGCGCAGAGAAATTGTTGAATGCTTCCGCAAAAAATATAGCGATCACAGCATGCTTGAAGAATACATCAAGGGTTCAAATCTCACGCAGTCATTCCGCAATGTTTTTGAAGCTATTTCTGAATTTGAAAAGCACATCGCCTTTGATGCCGGCAATTTTGTTTATCACCGTAGCTGGGGCGTGGGACGGATTGCCAGCGTAGGGCGCGATGAACTTGTTATAGATTTTGCAAAAAAACGCGGGCACACAATGAGCCTTAAAATGGGTGTCAGCGCACTTCAGACTTTAAGTCGTGACCATATTTGGGTATTAAAATCAATCTGGAAAAAAGAAAAGCTAAGCAAAAAGGTTAAAGAAGACCCTGCTTGGGCGCTTAAAATTATCATTAAGAGCTACGACAACTGTTGCCATCACAAACGAATCAAGGAAGAGCTTGTACCTTCGGTGCTTACGCCGAATGAATGGACCAGCTGGAATACAAAAGCAAGGGCGATTTTGAAAGAAGATCCAACTTTTGGCGTTAATCCTGATAACATAGATGAATACATGGTGCGCGACAGGCCGATTTCTATTGAAGAAAAAATATACAATGAATTTAAGGCGCAGAAGGATTTTTTCCCAAAAATTGATCTTTTTATGACATTTGCCGAAAAAGGCGATGCTGATTCGGAATATTTTGTTGAAATGTTTGAGTATTTTACCGCCTTCCTAAAAGCGTCAAGTCAGGTAAATGAAAAGACAATCGCTTCATATCTTGTCATAAAGGAAATTACAGCAAAGTATCCGCATCTTAACCCGGGAATTCAGTACAGCTTTGCCGACCTTTTCAGCGAAATTGATGATTATGCCCTCGTTTACAATCAGATAAAAGACAGCGGGCTAAGGCGCAGTTATCTTCAGCATATCAGGAATTTTGTCCTGGATTGGCCTGGCGTGTACGCAAAGCTTTTCCCGGAGATTCTCTCGACAGAGATTATTGAGGCTCTGCTTAAAGACGGGCATGAGGATAAGGTGAAAGACATTGCGGCTTTAAGCTTTGAAAATTACCGCAATTACAGGGAAGCTGT
>CAZDXD010000183.1:0-2841 GCA_964509415.1 uncultured Treponemataceae bacterium | reverse complement strand
GGAACCGCCTCATTGACGAGGCAAAGCGCATTCGCCTTTACATTGAAGAGCAGGTATTCCGCACCAAAAAGAAGGATTACGATAATCCCTACAGAATGATAACCTACAGGAATGAAGATGAGCGCAACGCCGTGCTCGGCAAGCTGGAGGACAATCCCTTTATTGCCGCCGCAAAGGAAGAAACCGCGCGGTTCTTTGCCGCAGCGGACAGGGCGAGAGCTTAGAGCGGATTTAACGCTTGTGCCTGTATTGGAAAGAGGAGCTGAAATTGGCTGTGCTGAAATTCATAAAAAAACTTTTTTCCCGTAAAGAGACGGAAAAAGAGCTTGACGAAGATGCTATTGCAATCGAAGAATGGAAAGCCGATTTCAGCAGCCCCGAAAAAAGCCGTTTTCGCGCAGAAGAAGATGACGATTTTTCAAGCTCGTTCCGCAATGACGGGCTGCTTCTTTCCTGCAAGCACAAGGGCGTGTTTGTCTGGGCGCTTGACCCCCTGTACAGATACAGCGACTTTGTCATTGAGGCGGAAATAAGTTTTCCCGGCAGGGAAAGCCTAAAGCCGCGCGGCGCTTCCGCGTCCGATGCCGCTTCCGCAGGGGCTTCATGCGCCGGCTTTCTTTTCCGCTATCTTAACGACACGACATTTTATGAAGTTTTTGTGTCGGAGCTGGGCTTTGTCAGAATGGATGTCGTTATCAACGGCACGCCTGTCCCGATTCTCGGCTGGACGGGAATTGCGGCGGCAGAGGATTTCCCGGCTATTGAAAAAGAGAACGGAGGGAGAGGTGGTCGACCGCTTGAGCCTTCCACATTTTTCTTGCGCCTGATTGCCCAGCGCACAACGCTGACCGTTGTCCTTAATAACCGCTGGATTGCCGAGTGCGAGGACGACACAATCCAAGCTGCGGGAAAAATCGCGTTTGCCGCGCAGAACTGGAACGAAGCGGATACTTCGGCTGCGCTTTTGCGCTCCTTTTCCATTGATTCCCGCCCGCTTGAAGTTGAAGTGCAGTACACGCGCTGGAACCAGTATATCAAAATTCCCGCCGCCGCGCGCAAAGCTTTGGCAGAAACAAAGTTTGCTATGGGGCAGTACAGCTCCGCGCTCATCGAGTTAAAAAAAGCATGGAAGAGCAAGCCGCCTGAAAGTGCTGACTATCTTTTCGCGGCGCAAATTTGCCTTGTTCAGCGGCTTTACCCAGAAGCGGAAGATTTCGCGCGGAAGGCGCTTGAAGAAGCGAAAAAGGAAGATAACGCGGGCGCGTTGGCTAAAGCCGTGGAAGAGCTTGGCGGCGTTCTTTACGCACGCGGGGACTTTAAGGAGCTGGAATCTCTTCTGGCTGAGACATCGGAAGACATTTTGTCCTCATCAGCGTTTTTGCTCAATCTGGCAGGGCACGCCGCATACAATAGGAGCGATTTTGAAAAAGCTGCCGTATATTACGCTGCCGCCGCAAAAAAAGACCAGTCACAGCCTCTTTTCAACCTTTACGCGGGGAACGCGCTTTTTGGCTTAAGAAAAACGAAAGAAGCCGTTGAGCACTGGCTTTCGGCCGGCAACGCTTTTTTGCGCGAAAACGATTTAATGGACTTGGAAACGCTTTTTCCGCAGCTGGAAAAAGCCGCGCCTAAGGACAAGCGCGTTATTGCTCTTGGTGCAAAGTATTATTACGCGGCAGAAAATGCCGAAATGCTTGACAAATACGCGGCGAAGGCTGAAAAAGCGGGCTCGGATGATTCTTCCCTCTGGTATATTTTGGGTCTTTGGCATTCTGACAGGGGGAGAGAAGACAAGGCGCGTGACTGTTACCGCCGCGCCGTCGAGCTTGAGGGTGATTTTCCGTTATACCGCTTTAAGCTGGCGGAGAGCCTGTTTAACGGAAACCTTGATTACAAAAAGGAGCTGGACGAAGCTCTCGCCGTCGGCGAAAATGACGGCTGGATTCGCAATCTCGCCGCACTTGCCACGCTGCGCGAGGGAAACTTTGACAAAGCCGCTTCTGAAATTGCAGAGGCGCGGAAACTGCTGCCTGAAGAGAACACGGTTCTTGTAAACTATGCCGAAATAGAGCGCCGGCGCGGCAGGCTGAATGAGGCGCTTAAAGCCTTTGACACTTCAAGCGGGGAACTTTTGCATGCAGGCGCCAACCTGCTTGCGAATGACGGCCGCCATGAAGACGCGGAAGAGTGGTACATAAAAGCCTGCAAGCGCCTCCCCGCCAACGCAGAGCTTTTGACAGACAGGGCGGCGAACTGCATTGAGCTTGACCTTCTGAACGAAGCTGATGATTTACTCGGCAGGTCTCTTGAAATAGAAAAGACAGCCCGCGCCTATCAGCTTATTGCCTTTCTTGCCGGAAGGAAGGGCGAATATGCAAGAGCTGAAGTCGCGCTGCTTGCGGCAATCGATGAATTCCCTGACGATGTTCAGCTTCTTTACGAATTGAGCGCTGTTTATGTTATGACGGACAGAGCCTCGAAAGCCGCAGAGCTTGCCGAAGAGCTAAAAAAGCGCGAGCGCGATGACCTTGCAGATAGCGTTGAAAGAGAAATTATGGAGAAAGGATCGAACCGCCTTGCCTGCGCTATTTGCGGGCGGGAATGGCTTGTTCCCAAAGATATTCCGCCGCAGGGCCGCCTTGCGCTTGCAGCCCAGCCGCCCAATAACCTTCCCGCAGGCAAGTGCGAGACTTGCGGCAGGATTTACTGCATAGGCTGCGCGAAGCCTTTTCTCGACAAGGACAACCGTTTTCACTGCGAAAAATGCGGCGGTTTCCTTAAGCTTAGCGACAGCGGCATTGTCTGGCTCCTTTCAAGCTGGAAGAAAGAAGAAGCGGAGCG
>CAZDXD010000182.1:0-2842 GCA_964509415.1 uncultured Treponemataceae bacterium | reverse complement strand
TCGTTAAAATTGATTACATTTCGCATTCATATTCCTCCTGTGCAAATATGATATAAGCATTTAGTGTATTATAAATCATTGCCGTGCAAAAAGAAAGTTTTTTTTCAACAATTTTTTTAGCTGTTTTATGGAAGGAATGAAGAATATTGAAGCAAAACCTATGCGGCTACAGTTATCGCTGTCTGCCAGTATCTTGCCGCCTGATCTTGTCAGTGCAGCCGTCCGATAACCGAATCGCGCTGCCGCCAGTTTTTGCTTACCCTGACCTGCAAGTCAAGAATTACAAAAAACGGAAAAATCTTTCTGAAATCCGCGGCGCAGTCTTCTTTTATTTTGCGAATCATCGAGGCGTTTTTGCCTATGAGAATAGCCTTCTGCCCCTCGCGCTCTGCAATGAGGAATGCGCGTACATAAAGCTCCTTGCCGCCGCGTCGGCTTTCCATATCGGAGATTTCAACATATACCGAATGCGGAATTTCTTCAGAGGTATTAAGCATTGCTTTTTCCCTAATTATTTCGGCAATGCGGAAATCGACTTCTTGGTCCGTGTAGAAATCTTCGGGATAAAGGGGCGGGCTTTCGGGAAGAAGAGCCGAAAGCGCCGAAAAGAGTCTGCCCGTGCCCTTGCCTGTCTGCGCCGATATTTCCAGCACGCGCTCCTGCGGTACAAGCGGAAGCGACTCGGAAACAAAAGACCTCGCCATGCCAGGATCGGTTTCGGGAAGGTCCGTCTTGTTAAGCGCAATTACTGTCCTGTCGGAAAAAGGGACGGCAAGCGCCGCAACCGCGGCTTCTTCCTCGCCTGCTATGCGGGTGCAGTCAATCACATAAAGAACGCAGTCAACTTCAGAAAGGCGCTCCCGAGCAATAGACTGGAGCCTTAGATTTATTTTCCGCCCTGAACTGTGATAGCCTGGCGTGTCAATAAAAATAAGCTGGCAACCCTTGCGGTTCACTATGCCGCGGATTGAATTTCGAGTTGTCTGCGGAACGGGAGAGACGATAGAGACCTTCCCGCCGCAGAGCCTGTTTACAAGAGTGGATTTGCCGGCGGACGGTCGCCCAATAACGGCTGCAAAGCCGCATCTGTTTTCGCCGCCGTGCCGCGCCTCCTCTTGCGGCATTCTTATGCTTCCGCCGCGCTATTCAAGGAAACGGAAGCTCGCTGCTCAAAGAGAGAAATAGCCCCTGTCGGGCAACCTTTAGCGCACTCGCCGCAGGAATCGCAAGCCGAGCGATCCACAACCGGCAATCCTGATGTACCGTCCATTGTGATGGCGTTTGCATGGCAACCGCGGACGCACTTTCCGCATTTTATGCACGCGGCTTTGCAATTTTTAAGAAGCATGTTTCTTTTCATGCTTTTGCATGAGCAAAAAACAAGGGCTCCTGTTTCGCCTGAAGGGAACAAGGCGAGTATGCCCTGCGGACAGGTTGAAACGCATACGCCGCAACCGGTGCATTTGCTCATGTCAATTTCAGGCAGTCCGTTGTTGCCGACCGCAATCGCGCCAAAAGAGCAGACAGCCTCGCAGTCGCCAAAGCCGATGCACCCGTTCTCGCACATCTTTGTGCTTGTGCCAGAAATAGAGGCGGCGCGGCAGGACTTAACCCCTCGGTAAAAAGCGTTTTCTACAGCCTTGCCTTTTTCGCCTCGGCAGAGCAACACCGCGGTTTTTGGCTCAATCGCCGCGCTTACACCCATAATTTTGCCGATAGCCTCGGCAACGGAAACGCCCCCCGCAGTACAGGCCGTAACAGGCGCTTCGCCTGCAGCCATAGCTTCCGCGCAGCCGTCGCAACCGGGATAGCCGCATCCGCCGCAATTTGCGCCGGGAAGAACCTCCCTGATTTTGGCAACGGTTTCGTCAACTTCAACATGAAAAACCTTGTTAAAAACCCCAAGCAGAACGCCAAGGATAAAAGCAAGGACAAGCGAAACAATTAGCGTAGCAAGAACAATTTCCATGCCTGCCTCCCTACCTTATCATGCCAGAAAAGCCGCCGAAGGACATTGAAAGGAGTGCCGCTGTCATAAAGAGGATCGGCGAGCCTTTAAGAGCCTTAGGAAGCGGCGCAACGTCAAGCTTTTCCCTAACACCCGCCATAAGCAAGAGAGCGAGCAAGAATCCGCTCGCCGTCCCCACGGCGTAGACAAGAGACTCAACAAACGTGTAGCCATTGGATATCACATCTAGTGTAACGGCAAGTATCGCGCAGTTTGTAGTAATCAGCGCGAGATAAACTCCCATCGCCCCGTAAAGCGCGGGCACAGATTTTTTTAGGTAAAACTCCACCAGCTGGACAAGACTTGCAATTACAAGAATAAATGTCAGCGTCTCTAAAAACTCAAGGTGAAACGGAACCAACACAAACATATAAAGCGGATAAGTTACGGCGGTTGCCAGAACCGTAACAAAAATGACAGCGCATCCCATTCCTGCGGATTTTTTTACATCCGTTGACATCCCGATAAAAGGACAGAGCGCCAAAAAGCGTATCAGGACGGGGTTTTCAATTAGCATTGCGGAAATAAAAATCTTCAATAAATCACTCATACCGCAGCCTCCTTTCCACTTGCCTCATCCTCATTCGCTGGGACAGGGATTGCTTTCTTTTTCTTTTCAGACGCGCG
Source organism: uncultured Treponemataceae bacterium (assembly GCA_964509415.1). GTDB lineage: Bacteria > Spirochaetota > Spirochaetia > Treponematales > Treponemataceae > Avitreponema. Next base: position 207 of record CAZDXD010000182.1, on the reverse strand, counting down.
GCGGATAATCATGTTCAGCATAATAAAAAGCGCAAACACAAAGAAGCCGCCCGGCGACTGCGAGAAAAACCCGATTCCGATGCTTTCAGGCAAAATCCTAAAGCCTAAGATGGTCCCGGCACCCAAGAGCTCTCGCACGGCGGAAATCCCTGTCAACACCCAAGTGTAGCCTAGCCCCATGCCGAGCCCGTCAAAGAACACCTCGCC
>CAZDXD010000181.1:0-2849 GCA_964509415.1 uncultured Treponemataceae bacterium | reverse complement strand
GCGCCTAATGGCCGCTTCCGTTTCGGCGGCAATTCTCCGCGCGGGCACTCCAATGCGCTCTAAAAGCGGCGGGATTACGCCGTCTTCCTGCGTCGCAAGAGTGTTCAGTATATGAAGGTTTTCAATTTGAACGTTGTCCGCGCGCTCCGCAAGCGAGACCGCGTCTTGCAACGCCTCGCGCGCCTTTATTGTATATTTGTCTGTATTCATATTTTAAATATACAAAGAAAAGGCCTAAGCATAAAGTTCGGGGTGCGATGTTACACCCCAAAATCCCTGACCGCGCCGCAAGCGTCTTCCCGCTCTTTTATAAGAGAGCGCGATCCTACGGCAGATTCCGCCTGCTTCCCAAGCCTTTCAGCAAGAAGGCCAGCCGCTTCTTTTAAGTCTTCGGGTTCAAGGGCTTTCATCGCGTCAAGTTTTTTCTTTCGCGTTTCGGGGGTAATGCCATAAAGAAAGCGAATGCAGGCAGTAAAAGCGGCTGATGACGACGTTTTAGGCTGTATTTCTTTGCTGAAAGCTCCCGTAATCATGCGGGCAGTTTCTTCCTTAGAAAGAGCAACGTCCGCTGCCTCTTTAATGGTTTCAGCAAAAACCGAAAGCGTACGCACAGGGTCAGGGTCGCGGTAGGACGAAAAGATAAACACATTCTCAAGAGGGTCAGGATAGGCGAATGCGCCGTAAGCGCCGCCGGTTGTGCGCACTTTTTCCCAGAGCGGTCCGGTTGAAAGCCAGTGTCCAAGAACAGTAAGCGCGGAGTTCTGCGCACTAGGATAAGGCGGCGCGCGGAAGGCTGAAGCCGCAAAGCCCACCTGCATTTCAGAAAAAACGCGCTCAAAAGCACCCGCGCTGTCAAGCGGCAAGGCAGAAACCGCGTCAAAGAATGCGCTTTCTGTAGCGGTTTCCCTGTTCGCGGGCGCAAGCCCTGTAAAGCCGCTCATTTTTGAGCGGACGCATTCAGAAAGCCTTTTTATGCCGCTTTCCGTTCCGGTAAGGTGCATAAAAACGCCGCCTGCCGCAATCTTTTCTTTAAGCTCCGAAAGGCGGCGAGGCAGCTCGCGCAATTCCTTTTCGTTTTCCGCAAGGCGGCGCAGAAAGCTAACTTGCGAAAAGCCATTCCAAAGCTCATCGACCGCCCTTGCACGGCTTGCGCCTGCCGAAGCGCGGGATGCCGCGTACTGATGCCCCGCGGGGGCAATAGAGGCTTCCATGTCATTGCGGTATTCGGAAAAAAGCGTGGCAATTCGCTTTTCATCTGAAAAGTCCGCGTGTTGAATGATGTTGAGCGCAAAGTCAAAAGCCTCTTCGGTGAGCTCTTCAAGCATTTTAATCCTGAAAACAAGAAAATCCCTTCCGGCATCTTTTGCATTAAAAGGCTCAGGCAACACCGTGCCTTCAACTGCCGAAGAAGCGTAGAGAGAAAACGCCGCTCCTCCGAAGAGCTCTGCAGAACGGGTCGCGCTTTCAGCCCAGCTCATGCGGTTACCGTTAGGCAGGCTTAAGCCCACGTTAGAATACGCAATAGAAAAGAACGGTAAAAGCGCGTAGTCCTCTACAGAGAGCGTGTCTACCGGAAAGAAAAAGTCCGCGTACGAAATCCTGTTTACATTAAGCGAGTGAAGCATCATCACCGCGCCGTTGCCAAAACCGGCAAACTCAGCCTGCGGGTCTTCAGGTTCGGGCGGAAGCTCTGAAGGCGAAAGATGCGGAATAAGCGCGAGGGCTTCTGGCGAATCGGGCATGCGCTGCTTTTCAAAGAAAGCCTTCTGCGAGTCAAGGTAAGCGGCGCGTTTTTCTGCATTTTGCAAGCCATTTTCTTTTGCGAAGTTTTCGCACTTTTCTTTTAAGAGAGCATCAGTCCGCGCATTCCATTCCTTGTCGGGGTAAACCGAAAGAAGACAGCGGTGACTGTTTTCAAGAAAGTGCACGCGGATAAAATCTACAAGAAGCGAAGGCTTATCTTTAATTTTCTCTTTAATCCTTTCAAAAACAGGAATGTAGCGCATAGCTTCATACGGCTTTTTTCCGAACATCCAACCGCGAAGGGAGCGCGCCATCAAGACAAGAGAAAAAGGCCCGGAGCTTCGCCTTATTTCCCTGTTAGTAAAATCAATCGAGCGGACAGCGGTTTTAATGTCAGCTTCAGGGATTCCGTTGGTACACAAATCTTCAAGGGTTTTAAGAAGAAGCTCTTCAACTGCCGGAGCATTTTCTTCTTTTACATTGCGCAGTCCCGCAGAAAAGCTCATAAAGCGCATGTTTGTTTCAAGCCCGTTTGAGGGGAGAATGTCATCTCCCAGCCCGGACTCAAGAAGCGCCTTTGAAAGGGGGGAGCCGTCATGTCCTGTTAAAATCTCTTCTATCAGGCAAGCGAGCATAAAGGTTTCAGCATCCGCAGCCTCAGGCAAAAGCCAGTTTACAGAAACAGAAGCCTTGCCCTCATCGCAAGTAGAGTCTCCCGCTGGAGCGGGACGGCGAATGTTTTTTGGCACAGGCCATTTTTCAGGGGCGGGAGGAACTGGAGGTTTTTCCGCGCGGTCAAAACGAGAAAGAAAGCGGCTGTCAAGAAAAGCCATTTGCTCTTCCGTGGCTATGTTCCCGTAGAGAAAAACGCGGCAGTTTGACGGGTGGTAGTGTTTTTTATGGAACGCCTTGAATTCCTCAAACGTCAAGTCAGGAATGCATTCGGGCTCGCCACCTGAATCAAATCCATAGGCTGTGTCCTCAAAAAGTGAGCGGGAAGTCCAATCTCCCGCCACTCCGTCAAAAGAGGAGTAATTCCCCTTCATTTCGTTAAAGACTACGCCCTGCACCGCAAGGCTTCCGTCTTTTTGCATTTCAAAGCGGCG
>CAZDXD010000180.1:0-2877 GCA_964509415.1 uncultured Treponemataceae bacterium | reverse complement strand
GGCAGTTCTACCTTAAAGGCGGCAGGATTGAGCCCTTTGGCTCGCTTTCGCGCCTTAAGCAGAACGTCAACGGAAAGACGCGCGATGACCACCGCGCCCTTATGGACAATATGATTAAGCTTTATTCCGCTTATAATGACACGCTGGAGAAAAAGTCGATGGGCTTTATGATGAGCGAGTGGGACAACAAGCTCTTAAAGTACGGCGTGATGTTTGAAAAGCAGATGATGGATCTTTCGGTGAATATTCCGCTTGAAGCGGCCCTTGACGCGGGCTGGAAAATACTTGCCGACTGCTTTGAGCCAGAGGAAACCGGCATTAAGTCCGAGCTTATCGCTAAGTACTGGGTTAAGTCCTAAAAAGGGGTTGCCACAATGGCGGTAAAGCTTACTAAGAACGAGTTAAAGGCTCAAAAAGAAAGCCTTAAAATGTACAATAGGTACTTGCCGACGCTTCAGCTTAAAAAGCAGCAGCTTCAAACCGAGATACGCGGCATTGAAGCTAAGGCGAATGAGGTTAGGGCAAGGCGCGATGCTCTTCACGCCGAGTTTGAAAGCTGGATTGCCGTTTTTTCTGAAAAGGGCTTTTTTACGCCTGACGTTGTGAAGGTGCGGCGCATTCAAACCTCTACCGGCAACATCGCGGGCGTTTCTATTCCCGTTTTCGGCGGCGCGGAATTTGACAGGGCGGAGTATGACCTCTACGAAACTCCGCTTTGGCTTGACAGCGCTGCCGAAAAGATGGAAGGTGCGCTTGCCCTTGACCTTGAAGCGCAGATTCTCGATGAGCAGGTGCGTCTTCTTCAGGCTGAACTGCGCACTACAACGCAGCGCGTCAATCTATTTGAGAAAATCAAAATCCCTGAGGCAACAGAAAATATTCGGCGCATTTCCGTTTATTTGGGCGACCAGCAGGTTTCGGCTGTTGTGCGCGGAAAGATTTCCAAGAGCAACTTAGAGCGCTCGAATAAGCAGGCTGCGTTAGCTGCGGCGGGGAGGGCTTAAAACGTGATTGTTCCAATGAAAAAAATACGCTTGGTTGTCCTTGAATCCGAAAGGACAGAAAGCGTCTCCCAATTGCGAAAGCTAGGTCTTCTTCATGTGGAAACTGTTGCCGCATCTAGTGCGAATCTCGCATTATTGCAGGAAAGCCTTTCGCGCATTAGGCAGGCGGCATCAATCCTTTCTGAAAACAAGGGAAAGGAAAAAGGGAAAAAGGCTGATACCCCTGCGCCGAAGGGCAAGGAGGAGGGGCTTGCCCTTGCCGACAAGATTCTTGCCCTCAATGCCGCGAAAAACGCCTCTGCGGAGAATGCCGCGCGGCTTCAAGCCGAGCTTGACCGCATTGCAAGCTGGGGCGATGTAAACCCGGCTGATTTTGCCTATCTCGCAGAGCGGGGCGTGCATCTTTTCGCCTTTGAAATGCCGTCTGATGATTTTGCAGCCCTTTCCGACACCGTTACAACGGTAACGCTGAAACGGGATAAAAAGAGCGTGCGCTGCGTTATTGCAAGCCACGTTGACCTTTTGCCGGAATCTCTTCCAGAAACTGCAAGGCAGCTTGTCCTCCCTGAAAAGTCTTCCGCTGAAATGTGCGCGGAGATTGAAGCGGAGCGCAAGGCAATGGAGAAGACTAGCGCCGATATTGCGGCGCTCTTTCCGCAGAAGGCGGCTCTTGACGCAGCGGAGAAAGTTCTTCTTAAAGAGATAGAGTTTGAAACAGTCCGCGATGGAATGCAGGAAATTTCTTTTGATGAAGATGAAAGCCGGAGCGCTTCTGGCGCGGGCTTGTCAGAATTTTCCGCGCCAGCTCTTTCTTGGCTTTCAGGCTATGTCCCCGCGGAAAAGGCTTCCGTTATTATGGATGCCGCGAAGAAGAACAACTGGGCGTGCATTTCCGATGATCCAGCGGAAGAAGACAATGTTCCTACGCAGCTTAAAAACAACAGGGTAGTCAACCTGATTTCGCCGCTGCTCGACTTTCTTGGCACGGTGCCGGGATATAGGGAAATCGACATTTCAGGTTGGTTTCTTCTTTTCTTTGGGCTTTTCTTCGCTATGATTTTCGGGGACGGCGGCTACGGCGCTCTGCTCACGATTGTCTCCATTGCAGGAATAGCTAAAACCGCAAAGAAGGGCGTGCCAACCGTGATGTACTTGATGCTCTATCTTTCGGTGATGACCATGCTATGGGGCGTTGTTACCTGCACGTGGTTTTCAATTCCAGTTGAAAGCCTGCCTCAAGCCTTGCGCTCAATTGCAATATGGGCTTTTTCTTCGGAGAACCCCGAATCGTCCGCCAATATTCAAATGTTCTGCTTTGTGCTTGGGCTAGTGCAAATGTCCATTGCGCACATTACCTGCATTATACAGAACATTAAGTCGCCTAAGTTCCTTGGGGACTTGGGCTCTCTTTTAATGCTGGTTGGAATGTTCTTTGTCATCTTGAGCCTTGTCATTGACGCGGAAAAATATCCCATCACCAAGGAATTAGTCGCAGTGATAGTGGTAGGCTTTGTGCTTAATTTTGTGTTCACGAATTATGACGGAAAGCTTGGAGCGGCTGTCAAGGAAAGTTTCCAGAATATTATTTCGATGATTTTGGGCGTTGCCAATGTCTTTGGCGACATAATGAGCTACATTAGGCTCTGGGCTGTCGCCCTTGCAGGCGGAGCGATTGCCAGCACAGTTAACCAGATGGCAGGTCCAATGCTTGGCGGATTTTTGTTGTTTGTTGGTGTCCTGATTCTCTTTGTAGGTCACGGGCTCAATCTTATAATGAATGTGCTTTCCGTGATTGTGCATGGCGTCAGGTTGAATATCTTGGAGTTTTCAAACCATATTGGCTTGACTTGGTCGGGCTTTAAGTACGAGCCGT
>CAZDXD010000179.1:0-2881 GCA_964509415.1 uncultured Treponemataceae bacterium | reverse complement strand
CCGCGCTGTGCGAATTGCCTTCAAGATAAGACTTGAGAGCGTCTTTCCAGTGTTCCGGCACAATGCCGGCGATAAAGCCAAACTCCCCCAAGTTTACGGGGAATACAGGTATATCCCTAGGGGCGCAGTATCTTGCTGCAAAAAGCACAGTTCCGTCCCCGCCTAGCGTAATTGCAAAATCGCAGGAATCAAAGAGAGCATCGACATTTTCTTCTTTATACTCAAATATGCGGCAAGAAACGCCTTTTTCATTCAAAAACGAGGAAATATCCGCCGCGAGAGAGGCAGCCTGCGGTTTTCTTGTGTTTACAATGGTTATAGCACGGGTCAGCATATGCATTGCCGAATTTTAGCAAATTACGGTAAAGTGCGCAAAACCTTTGCGATTTTCTCAATGTTCTTTGCGCCAAGCCGCGGATAAAGCGGAAAAAGAATGCAGCGCATAAGGAGGGATTTTGCGTTAATGCAGCCTTCAAGCTCTTCCCCCAACAAGGCTGCGGTGGAGCTGCCAAAGGCGGCGCCTGTGCTGATTCCCTGCTTGGAAGCATAGCGGCGCACCTCGTTAGCCGCGGACTCAAGAATGACGGGAAATGAATAAAAAGAAGGCTCCCCGCCGCCTTTCTGCGAAAGCGGCCTGTGCCTCCCTGAACGCGCCTGCATGATTGCCTGCATAAAGACTGTGTTTATTGCGGCGCGGGCTGCGCGGTTTTTTTTCATTTCTTTCATCTGCACAAGGGCCAGAGCGGAGTTCATGTCCGAAAGAATATCTGTTTCAGGGGCGCTTTCAAACATTCTGCGCATTGCAATGCCTTCTCGCCTTCCAGGGGCAAAAAGAATAGCGCCGCCGCCTGATGTAAGCAGATCGCGCTCTTCAAGAGCGAGTATGGAAAAAACAGCGCCAGACCCTGCGACATAAGCGGAAGGCAGCTCCGAAGAAGACGGTTCAGCCGGAGGGGCATTTTCGCCTTCACTGCCGCCTTTGTCCTCGCTTTCAAGCTCATTTTCAGGCGAAACCGCGCCGTAAAAAGCGCCCGCACTTTGCGAAATGTCTTCTATAACGGGAATGCCGATGTCGAGAATGCCGTGGACATCGGGCAAAAAGCCGAGCGCGTCAAAAAGAAGAAGAACTCGCCCGCCTCTCTTTGTCGCGTCGCGCACAGATTCCGCCGAAAGCTGCGCGGTTTCAGGGTCTGCATCGGCAATTACGGGAACATAGCCCAGCTGTTTTATGCATTTGTAATGCCATGCCGGAGAAAGAGCGGAAATAATCACGCCGGATTCCGGCGGCAAGTCAAGCGCGTCAAATGCGTAGCGGAGAGCGACTGCCCCGCTTCGCAAGGGGAGAGCCGCGTCCATTAAAAAGGTTTCTTTTGCTGTCTGGGAAAGCCTGCGGCTAATTTCGCCCGGCCCCGTCTTCTCTGAAACCATGCAGGTGAGCACAGCATCCATCTCCCTGCGCATAATGGTAGAGCTGTAAAGGGGAAGCACGGAACTAGGCAATCGTAAGTTCTTGCAATTCTTTAATGTTAAACAGCCGCCGCACGTCAAGAACGATGAGGTATCCGTCTTCCTGCCTGATTACGCCGTTTATGTATTCGGCGCCGATTCCGCTAATCATCTGCGGCGGCGACTGAATGTCTTCCAGATTGACGGAAATAACCCTCGCAATTCGATCGATAATTATACCGATTTTGCTTCCGTCTATCTGAAGAATCACAAAGCCATTGGAATACTCATCTTCTTCAAGGTCATCAGGCTTTTGCAAATGGAAGCGCTTGTGCAGATTGATAATGGGAATAATCTCGCCGCGTAGGTTAAAAATGCCTTCAACATAGCTAGGCGCGTTAGGAATAGGGCGTATTTCCTGGACGCGGACAATCTCTTTTACCATCATTATGTCAACGCCGTAAAGCTCGGCGCCCAACTGAAACGTAACAAGCTGAAATTGGGATTCTTCCGCCATCACTGCCTCCCCATATAAAATTCATTCTTTAATAGGATTATACAATTCCTTTCAATGTTTTGCAAGATAAACTTGCTCTTATATTCCGCGGGACTCGCTCCGTCCAACGGCAAGGGAAAGAACAAGAAGCGCGAAATCAAAACTTGCGGACATAATGACAAAAAAAACCTCCGGCATGCAGAAAAAGCGGAAGGCAAGCGCAACAGAAAAGAGCGAAACTGCGGCAAGCGGAAAAACAAGAATAACCGCAAGCCGCCCCGCGCCTCCATATCCCCAAAAGCGAAAGAGAAAAGCGCGAAGAACAAAGGCTGCAAGGATTGCAGTAAGGGCAAAGAAAAAGCAAATAAGCGGGTCTGCGGGACGGAATCTTTCAAGAATGCCAAGCGGAATGCAGACGGCTAGGCAGCCGAAATACTGCGGCACAAGCCAGCCGGCAAATGATTGCGGAGCGGAGTATTCGACTTCCCTGCGAAAAAAAAGCAGGTTAATTACATACAAAAGAAAAAGCGGCAGAAGCCCGTAAAGAAGCATTGTTTCTGCGGCTTTCAAAAAAGCGGAAGGAGGCGTGTATCTACGAGCAAAAAAATAAGCGATTACGGCAATCAGCGCTCCGGGCAAAAAACCGACAAGAAAAGCGGGAATTGACCTTGAAAACGAAGGCGCGCTTCTTCCCGCGGCATAAAACAGAAACGCTGAAACAATCATCGCGAAAGCCAGAAACACCATGCTGTAAAACTTAGCAGACGGCGCAGGGAAAAGCAAGGGTTGGGAGGTATTAGTTAATTGGGGTTTAGTGGTCTAGTGTCTTAGAGGCTGTTCTAATAAAAAAATTGATTGCGCGATCGTCAGCTTACGGCTGACGTTTCGCTAGAAGCTTGCGCTGCGCGATACCTTGCGATTGGCGCAGAGTAAATAAGC
>CAZDXD010000178.1:0-2889 GCA_964509415.1 uncultured Treponemataceae bacterium | reverse complement strand
CCCCCAAGCTCCGCTATCTTGTCGCGGATAATGGCGGCTTCCTCAAAGCGTAGCTCCTCCGCGTACTGCTCCATCTCTTTTTCCAGCGCCTTTATTAGCTTTTTGCGCTCGCTTTCAATTAGAGGATTAAAGCTGTTGATGAGCGCCGATGTTTCAGCCGCGACAGCGTCCTCCTTTGCTTCGTTCTCGCGCACAAGAATGTCCGCTACAGCTTTGCGTATCGTTTGGGGAGTAATGCCGTGCGTCTCGTTGTACTCCTGCTGCAGCTTCCTGCGCCGCGCGGTTTCTTCTATTGTCTCCTTCATCGCGGGTGTAACGGCATCGGCGTACATAACAACCTCGCCGGCGGCGTTCCTTGCCGCGCGGCCTGCAATCTGGAAAAGGCTTGTAGCCGAGCGCAAAAAGCCAATCTTGTCGGCGTCAAGTATTGCAATAAAAGAAACTTCGGGGAGGTCAATGCCCTCGCGCAAAAGGTTTATACCGATTAGCACGTCAAACTCGCCCGCGCGCAAACCTTTAAGAATTTCCACGCGCTCTATGGTTTCAACTTCCGAGTGAATGTACTTTACTTTAAGCCCCAAGCCGCCAAGGTAGTCGGTAAGGTCTTCAGCCATCTTTTTGGTAAGTGTCAGGACAAGGCTGCGCTCGTTTTTTTCTATGCGCTTTTTTATTTCGCGGTAAATGTCTTCCATTTGCCCTTCGGTCGGGCGCACATGGATTATCGGATCAAGGAGACCCGTCGGCCGGATTATCTGCTCCACAATTTTAGCGGAGCGCTTAACTTCAAGCTCGCGAGGCGTTGCCGAAACAAAGACCACCTGGTTTAGGTGCTGCTCAAACTCATCTATTTTAAGCGGCCTGTTGTCAAGCGCGCAGGGCAGCCTAAAGCCAAAGTCCACAAGGTTTTGCTTGCGCGACCTGTCGCCCTCGTACATTCCGCCCACCTGCGGCCAGGTAACGTGGCTTTCGTCCATAAACATAAGAAAGTCGTCAGGAAAATAATGAAAAAGCGTCGCGGGCGGCTCGCCGGGTTTTCTGCCCGCAATCGGCGCGGAATAATTTTCTATGCCGGGACAGTAGCCCATCTCCTGCAGCATTTCGATGTCATACTCCGTGCGGGTTTTAAGGCGCTCCGCCTCAAGGAGCTTCCCCTCAGCCTTAAAGTGCATCAGCTGCTCGTCAAGCATTTCGTTTATGCGCACAACGGCATTCGGTATCGCGTCCTCCTTCAGCACAAAGTGCTTGGCAGGATAGATTGAAAGCTCCTCATAGTCCATGACGACTTCTCCCGTAAGCGGATTGAACTTTTTGATTGCAGCGACAGTATCCCAGTCAAGGTCAATGCGGTATGCTTCTTCCATATAGGCGGGGTAAATCTCAAAAACATCGCCCCTCTGTCGGAATGAGCCCCTTTCAAGGACAGCATCGTTTCTTGCGTATTGAAGCGAGACAAGCTGCTTTTTGAACGCGCCCGTGTCAAGCGGCGCTCCCTTTTCCACATGAATGCGCATGTCGCGGTAGGTTTCGGGGAGGCCAAGCCCGTAAATGCAAGAAACAGTAGAAACGACAACCACATCGCGCCGCTCCATTAGGCTAAAGGTCGCTGCAAGGCGCATCCTGTCTATCTCGTCGTTTATCGATGCGTCCTTTTCTATGTAGAGGTCGCGCGCGGGCACGTAGGCTTCAGGCTGGTAATAATCGTAGTAGGAGACAAAGTACTCGACGGCGTTTTCGGGGAAAAAGTTTTTGAATTCCCTGTAAAGCTGCGCGGCAAGCGTCTTGTTGTGGCTTATTACAAGCGTCGGTCTCTGCACAGCCTCGATTATTTTAGCCATCGTGAAGGTTTTGCCTGACCCCGTAATGCCCTTTAGCGTCTGGAACTTGTCGCCGCTTTTAAGCCCCGAAACAATGGCGGCAATCGCCTCTGGCTGGTCGCCTGCAGGCTCATAGTCTGCTACAACTTTGAAAGGCTTCATTTTGCAAGTTTTCTTCTATAAATATAAGGATAAGATTGACGGGTTAAGCCGTCCAAGCGGGCGGACAAGCCTAAAGCTACTGCGAGCGGCTATTGCGCTCCGCAAGCGTTATGCTCATGCGAAGCGTTTCCCGCCCGCGCAGCACCTCAAGCGGGACAACCTCGCCGGGCTTTTTATCTTCAAGCGCGGAGTAGTAGTCGGCAAGTGAGTCTATCTTTTGCCCGTTAATCGATGTGATAATGTCCCCGCCAATGTAGATAACAGAAGAGTTGCGCCTTGACCCGTAGCGCACAGCGGTTGCCCCGCCGCGCAAGCCCGCCTTTTCCGCGTTGCTCCCATTAGTTACGCGCGACACCAAAAGCCCCTTGCTTACGGGAAGCCCCGCGTACCGCGCGATTGAAGCATTGAGCTGCACAAGCTCCGCGTCAATGCCACCGCGACGCACCTCGCCGTACTGAATAAGCTCAGCGACAACGCGGCGCGCGGTGTTTACAGGAATTGCAAAACCTATGCCGGCGGAGCTGCCCGATGTGGAGTAAATCATCGTGTTAATGCCTATCATTCTGCCGCGCGTATCGAGGAGCGGCCCGCCCGAATTGCCGGGGTTTATTGCCGAGTCGGTTTGAATCATGTCTTTTATTATCGTGTTGGATTCAGTCTTGATTGGCCGCCCTAAAGCCGACACAATTCCCGTTGTAAGCGTCCTGTCAAGCCCGAACGGATTGCCGATTGCAAGGACTTTCTGCCCAACTTTAAGGGAAGATGAGTCGCCGAAAGGAATTGTGCGGAGCGCCGCGCCTTCTTCCGGCTCAAACTTGATGACGGCAATGTCGTTTTCCTTGTCAACGCCTACAACGCTTGCCTCGTACTGCGAGCCGTCATGAAGGGAAACAATAATGCGCACCGCGTCAGA
>CAZDXD010000177.1:0-2910 GCA_964509415.1 uncultured Treponemataceae bacterium | reverse complement strand
CCAATGCGGCTATATCCTCGCGCGGGTATATGCTTGGCTACAGCAACCTGAAAGACGCAGGCGCAAGCCGCTTTTTTCGCCTTCTTTCGCGCGTATGCGACAGGTTTATGAAAATGCAGATTGTGCGCATGGACTTTCGCTAATTCTATAAACGGGGGCTTTGGGCAATCATGACCATTGACGAGTTCCGCAGGGAATACCCTGCAACGGCAATCACCCTAAAAAGTGGCAAGCCTTTCACTTACCGCTACTATAAAAACCCGCGGGGCACGGCTACGCTGGTGCTGCTAACAGGCGGGATAGGGCTTTCCGACCTCTTTTATCTTCACTTTGGTCGCTTTGCAAGGGACTTTTCCGTGCTGACATTTGACTATCAAACCCAGTTTGTGGACAACGGGGAGTTTGCCGATGCTGTCACGGAGCTGTTGCGCCATCTTGAGGTAAAGGCTTGGCTTGTCGGACAGTCACTAGGCGGCGTTGTAGCCCAAATTATCGCTTCTCGGCATCCGCAGGCGGTGTCAGGCCTTGTCCTTTCAAACACCTGCTCTCTTTCTAGGGACATGGGCGATGAGGCGCACGACTTCCTTAAAAAGATGATTGACAGGCAAAGAAAGGCAAGGCGGCTTCTTCCCCTTATTCCGTTTGGGCTTTTTAAGCGGCTGATGCGGCGGGCGGTTCTAAAGAAGATGGCGGCGGGCTTTACAGAGGCGGAAAGGGCAGCGATGAGTGAGCTTTGCGCCGCGATGATGGAGCTGCTTACAAAAGAATACGAGCGCCACATGATAGACTTTCTCTGCGATGCTGAAAACTACTTCAACATGACAAAAGATGACTTTGAGCCGTGGCGTGGCAGGGTGTTGCTCATTCTTTCAGAGGACGACAACACATTCAGCAAAGAGTGCAAGGACGCTCTCATAGAGATTATGCCCGACCCCGCTGTTGTTACCGACCTGACGGGCGGCCACCTTGCCCTCCTTGTCCGCTTTGACCGCTACACGGAGCTTGTGGCGGAGTTTGTTAAATCGAGGGCAGAGGGGAAGCAGAGCTGACTAGGAAATACGGCGCTAAGAACTATTAACTCTAAAATTAAGTTCTAGTCAGTTTTTGTCCCCACCTATCTTTTTCCACGCCCATATAAGGGCACGGGCAGGCACGTCCAAGCGCCAAGCCACAAGAAGCATTACAAATGACAGCTTTGACCTTTCTTTAAGGAAATACGCCAACATCTGCCTATTTGCTTCGGGGAAGGTAGAGCGGAAAAGGCGGAAGTTGGGACGGGGGAGGGAAATAAGCGAGTTGGTCTTCAATAGTATTTTTTGAAGAAGAAAGCACTCGGCAAACGAGCGCTCTTCTCTTCTCTTCTCTTCTCTTCTCTTCTCTTCTCTTCTCTTCTCTTCTCTTCTTTATTATCTGCAGCCGCGCAATCAGAACTTGCCATGCGCGCAACAAAGTCTTCAAGCTTTTCTATCTCTTTAGCCTCGCCCAAAATGAGCGCCTCATCTTGGCTATGGCTAGAAGAGTCAGGTCTGCTAAAAAAATGGTAAGCGTTCATGTTAAGGTAAAAGCATTTTTGCGCAAGCACGCACCCCTTAAACGAAAAAGCCCTATCCTCTCCAAGCCGCACGCCCGGCGGGAAGGCAAGCTTGTTTTCAAAGACAAGACGGCTTCTAAAAAGCTTGTTCCATACAACTACGTTATAGTATTCGGGGTTGCGCGCAATGTCAAAGAAGCCTTCTTTTTTTTCTGCTTGAGGAAAAGAGCCTCTTTTTCCTTCTCCAATCCACCCCCACTGCACAATATCCGCATCACTGCGATGCGCCGCGTCAAGGGCAAGCTCGTAGGTGTTAGGCTCAATCCAGTCGTCGGGGTCAACAAAGCCTATGTACTCGGCGCGGGCAACATCGAGCCCTGCGTTGCGGGCGGTGCTTGTGCCGCCGTTTTCTTTATGGATAACAACAAAGCGCGTGTCCTTTGCCGCGTACTCGTCAAGGATAGCCCCGCAACCGTCGGGCGAGCCGTCGTCAATGCAGATGCACTCCCAGTCAGCAAGCGTTTGCGCGAGTATCGAGTCAAGACAGCGGGGGAGGTAGGCCTCCACATTGTAGACGGGTACGATGATGGACACCTGCGGAGCTGTTCTTTCTTGCATACTAATTTTCTTAAAAACGCAAAATGATGCCTGATTATCACAGAGCGCGGCGTTTTTGTCTACTTGCTTATCCCTATCGTCTAAGTTCTCAGCTCTGGACTCTCTTGACTTTCCGCCCGTCTTTTTGTACAGTTACCCCACGCGCGGGCCTATAGCTCAGTTGGTTAGAGCTGCGGACTCATAATCCGTCGGTCCCAGGTTCAAGTCCTGGTGGGCCCAAAAAACAAAGGCGGCATAAGCGCCGCCCCATTCGTTTTGTTAGCTTTCTTCCGTTTTATCTTTTTTCTTCCCCGCCGTAACTTTGGTAAGCACGAGCGTCAGGCACATTATTATGCCCATCGTAACGAACATACTAAGCATTCCGCGCCACAAAATATTTAAGCCGATAAACAAGTCAGTCATAGTCTCTCCTTAATTAAAATATGACGGCCGCCTTACATATAAGGCGCGATAAGCTGGATTAAAACGCCGCCTGCAACAACAGAGGCAACCTGCCCCGAAACATTCGCGCCCGCCGCCTGCATAAGTATAAAGTTCTGCGGGTCTTCTTTTAGCGCCATCTTTTGCACAACGCGCGAAGACATCGGGAAAGCGGAAATGCCCGCGCCACCCACCATCGGGTTAATCTTTTCTTTAAGGAAGAGATTAAGGATTTTTGCAAAAAGCACGCCGCCAATAGTGTCAATCACAAAGGCGCAAAGCCCCAAAAGCATGATGAGAAGCGTTTCAACGCGGACAAAGGCTTCCGCCTGCATTGTAAA
>CAZDXD010000176.1:0-2916 GCA_964509415.1 uncultured Treponemataceae bacterium | reverse complement strand
GCATTTGAGCCCTGTGCAGTTTAGGCTGCTGAACCCTAACGGCACCGAGCTCATGGCTTTAAGCGGCGCTTGCTAAAGAAAGCCCTTGACAAATGGAGCGGCAGGAACAATCTTAGTTTTTGAAAATAAAACCGTTGCCTTCTTCGGGGGCAGTGAGCGAAAGAACGTTACCCAAAACGGGTGCAGTGGCGCTGAAAGGCGTTACCCAAAACCGCCCCAGTGGGAACAAAAAGTGTTACCTTTTTTGGGGGCATATCAATCACAAGTACATGTGAGAGACCATCACAAGTGCTTGTGAGAGACCGTCACAAGCGCTTGTGAGAGTCAGTCATATTGCAAATATGCGTGCCTTAATTTTCGCCGAAAGCGCGTTTCGGTTTCTGGCAGAAAAACCTTGAATTTAGCCCGCAAAAAGCGGTACACTTGAGCTTAATTTAAGCCATGAACATCGCACTCTTTTCTGATTGCTATTACCCCACAAAAAACGGCGTGGTAACCGTTGTTATGCAGCTGCGGGCTATACTGCAAAAGATGGGGCATCACGTTGTGATTGTAACGGTTGACACCTCAAGGCTTGAGAGCGGCACGGATGCCGAAAGCGACCCGCTCATTTTCCGCACGCACTCCGTGCCGCTAGGCTTCAAAACTGACCAGTTTGTCGGCTTTCCGCAGAAATCGCGAATACTCAAGTTTTTGAAGGCGCACAATGTCGAAATTATCCACTGCCACACCGAGTTTGTAATCGCGCACGCGGCAAAGCTCATTGGCAAAAGCATGCGCATTCCTGTTATTGTTACCACGCACACAATGTGGGAAGACTATTTTCCGCATTATGTGCCGCTTGGCCGCCTTGTTCCGAGCAAAGTTTTGCACAAAATAGCCAAGCGCCTTTATAAAAAGTTTTATGCGATGATTAATGTTTCCGCCAAGGCGCAAAACTATTTTAAGCAGCCGCTTATTTTGCCAAACACGCCATCGGCAATAATACCCAACGCGATTGACACATCAGCATTTCATGGGCATGAGTATACGCCCAAAGAGCTTATGGGCTTAAGGCAAAGCTGGGGCATTGACGCGGATGACGTTCTGCTCCTTTATGTGGGGCGCATTGCAGAAGAAAAGCGCGTCTTTGAGCTTCTTGATGTTTTTGAAGACATTATCCGCCGCGCCCCAAAAAGCGTTAAGGCAATGTTTATAGGCAACGGTCCCGCTTTTAATGCTGTGAAGGATATGGCTAGGCAAAGGGGGCTTTTAGGAAAGATTATCTTTACAGGATACATAGGCTGGGATGAGCTCCACTCGTATTACGCTATAGCGGACATTTTTGTTACAGCCTCGCTTTCAGAAATGCACTCAATGACAGTCCTTGAAGCGATGACAAGCTCGCTTCCAATTATTGCGCGCGACGACGTAAGCTTTTACGACACAATATTAAACGGGAAAAACGGCTTTCTTGCGGCGACGGACGCGGATATGCAGGAGCGCCTTTTGGAGCTAATAGCAGACGACGAAAAGCGTGCGCGCTTTGGCAAGCGGTCTAAAGAGATTTCGCTGGGCTTTTCGCTTGAAGCACACGGCCGCAAGACTGTAGCCTTTTATGAGGAAGTGCTAAAGGCCTTTCCAGGCAAGCTAGACGAAAAGAAGCTGCGCGAGGCGGTGGAGAAGGCTTGATTTAGCTATTAGCTTTTAGCGGTAAACTGTAGGCTATAACTATGAATGCGCAACAAACACTCTTTTCCCTCTTTGACACGGCATACCGCTTTTTTTCCGAGACGGGAGAGGCAGCCGCTCCCCTGCCCGACTTTCCTGAAAGCCCTCTGGAAGAGAACATCACGGAAAGCCGCGCGGAAGCTTTGGAGCGCATCGCAAGCGCAGTGCTCGAGTGCAGAAAATGCCCGCTTGCGCAAGGGCGGACTAACGCTGTGCCAGGCGAGGGCGCTAAAAATGCCATTGTAATGGTTATTGGAGAGGGACCCGGCGCCGACGAGGACAGGCTCGGCCGCCCCTTTGTGGGCAAGTCTGGGCAGCTGCTAGACAAAATGCTCATCTCCATTTCCCTTTCAAGGGAGAAAAACGCCTATATTGCAAACATTGTAAAGTGCCGCCCGCCGGGGAACAGGGACCCATTGCCAGAGGAAGCTTCAGCCTGCCTGCCGTTCTTGCGCGAGCAAATAGAAGCGGTGCGCCCTAAAGCCATTCTCGCGGTAGGGAGGATTGCCGCAAAAACTCTCTTGAACACCGAAGAAGGCATAAACAGGCTGCGGGGGCGCTTTTTTGACTATTGCGGCATTCCGCTTATGGCGACCTACCACCCAAGCGCGCTTTTGCGAAACGAAAGCCTAAAGCGCCCCGCGTGGGAAGACCTAAAGGCATTCCGCGAAAGGATAAGGCTTCTCGCGCCGAACTACGAGGAAGAGTTCGCCAACGGGATTAGCGAAAGATGAGCGAAGGCGGCTCTCTTTGGGTTGAGATAGCGTTCAATCTGCCCGTAAGGCAAACATTCTGGTACAAGGCTGAAAAGCCCGCCGCAGGGGACAAAGAGTCGCTTGCTGGGAGGCGGGCATCAGCCCCGTTTGGCTCGCGCAAGCTCACAGGCTTTATTGTCCGCGAAGAGAAAGATAAGCCCGAAAACCTTCAAGTTGACGCTGAAAAAATAAAAAGCGTTATAAGGATTATCGATAACGAGCCTTTTTTCGGTGAAGCTGAAATAGAAACTGCAAGGTGGATGTCGTCTCTTTATCTTTGCGCTTTCGGCGAGGCGCTTTCTGCAATGCTCCCTTCAGCAAAGAGGGAAAGGTCGCTTGAGGACGGCTTTTTTCCTGAAAGCGGCGGCGCGGTATATAGCCGGCATGAGCTTTCAGATGAGCAGAAAAGCGCTATCGAGAAAATCTGCGCGGCGGATTGTTCTGGCGGCAG
>CAZDXD010000175.1:0-3042 GCA_964509415.1 uncultured Treponemataceae bacterium | reverse complement strand
CTTGCCGCCGCTTCCCCTTTTGTGCTAAACTCAAAGCCTCATACTTTTTTTAGCCATTGGAGGGAGCGGTGAAAAGCGAGCGCTCTTTTGTTATGCTAAAGCCTGGCGTGTTGCAGCGGCGCGCCGCCGGCGAAATTATATCCCGCTTTGAAAGAAAGGGTCTAAGGCTCATCGCGCTTAAAATGCTGCAAATGCCGCCGGCTCTTGCCTGCACTCATTATGCCGCCCATTCCGACAAGAGTTTCTTTGAAGACCTTATCACTTACATGACTTCCGCGCCCGTTGTTGCCATGGTTTTTGAAGGCGATGGGGCTATCTCTATTATAAGGAAGCTTTGTGGGCCCACGTTTGTCGATGACGCGCCGCCCGGCACAATCCGGGGGGATTACGCGATGCACACGCCGCTCAACGTTATTCATGCATCTGATTCGCCTGAAAGCGCAAAAAAAGAGATAAAGCTTTTTTTCAAGCCTGAAGAGATATTCCCTTGGGAAGACGGCAATTCCGCTTGGATTTAAGGGCTAAAAAGGCTTTTAATTGGAGGATAACTGGTGGGTCAAACTGTAGGAATTATAGGCGCGGGAGCATGGGGCACGGCTCTCGGCATTTCCCTCGCCAATGCGGGGCATTCCGTTGAAATATGGGCGCGGGAAGAGGAGGTATGCTCTTCCATAAATGAAAGGCACGAAAACGAGCGCTTTCTTCCGGGCTATAAAGCGCCAGAAACTCTTAAAGCCTCAAGCGACATCCGCGCGATTGCAAGCGGCAAAGCGTTTTTAATCCTTGCAAGCCCTTCGATGTACTTGGAGCATACTGTAAAGGGGATTGTCGATGTTCCAAACATAAGCGACGGGTCAACGTACATCGGCATTCTCACCAAAGGCTTTATCCCTTCGGAAGCGGGACCTAAGCTCATTGTAGAAATGCTTGAGGAGGTGTTGCCGCCCGTTTATAGGCGCAATCTTGTCTATATTGCAGGTCCTAGCCACGCGGAAGAGGTGGCCAGCGCTAAGGTTACAGGTCTTGTTGCCGCCTGCGAAAACGCGATGAACTCAATACACTTTAGGGAACTCTTAAAGTCGAAGGGAATCCTTGCCTATTCCAGCCTTGACGTTATCGGCGTGCAAATCTGCGCGGCAGCCAAAAACGTTATCGCAATCGCGTTTGGCATTCTTGACGCAATATCTGAAAGCAGCGACCGCTTTGGCGACAACACGCAGTCCCTTTTGCTTGCGGCAGGGCTTAACGAAATGCTCACGCTAGGGCAGGCGATGAACGCCTCTCACCCTGAAACCTTTACCTCAATCGCTGGCGTGGGCGACCTTGACGTTACCTGCCGCAGCAGGTTCGGCAGGAACAGGCGATTCGGGCAAGAAATCATAAAGAAGGGGATTTTGGCACCCTTTGCTGACATTGACGACCTTATCTCAAGAATATCAGAAATAGGCTACCTTCCAGAGGGCGCCGTGGCGTGCAAGCACGTTCACTCCATATCTGAAATGTACGGCCTTAAAATGCCGATTTCTAACGGGCTTTTCCGCATACTCAACAAGGAAGGCGAGCCCGCCCATTTTATAGAAAAACTTCTTGACGGGGAAATATAATGCTAGAAAAAGTAACGTCCGCGCTAGGCGGCATTGTAAGGAAAATTTCCGGCAACGCCTCCATTTCTGAAAAAAACATAGAAGATGCTGTAGAAGAAATAAAAATCGCGCTGCTTGAATCCGACGTAAACTTGCGCGTTGTGCGCCGCTTTGTAAACGGCACAATAGAGGAAGCAAAAGGCGAAAAAGTCCTGCGGTCCGTCAATCCCGGACAGCAGTTTATAAAGATAGTCCACGACAGGATTGTCGCGCTGCTCGGCGATGAAAAGAAAGACTTGCAGCTTAAAGGCCCTGACACGCAGTCCGTAATCCTCTTGCTCGGACTTCAAGGCTCTGGCAAGACCACTACGGCCGCAAAGCTCGCCGCAAGGCTCTTAAAGCAGGGGCGGCACCCGCTTTTAGCCGCCTGCGACCTTGTACGCCCTGCCGCAGTCGAGCAGCTCAAAGTTTTGGGAGAGAAAACAGGCATTCCCGTTTATACCGAAGATGGGGAGAAGGACGCTGTCAAAGTCGCTAAAAATGCTCTTGCCTTCGCCAAGAAAGGCGGTTTCGACATTCTTATTGCGGACACCGCTGGCCGCCTCCAAATTGACAGCGGCATGATGGACGAAATTGAGGCGGTAAAAAAGGCGCTTGACCCAGTTGAAACGATTCTTGTAGCCGACTCCATGACCGGGCAGAACGCTGTTGACGTTGCCAAAACATTTGATGAGCGCCTTGCTCTTACGGGCGTAATACTTACCAAGTTTGACTCCGACGCGCGCGGCGGCGCGGCTCTTTCCCTTAAAAGCGTTACAGGCAAGCCCATTTTGTTTGCGGGCACGGGCGAGAAAATCGAGGACCTTGAGCCGTTCTACCCCGACAGGATTGCGGGGCGCATTCTCGGCATGGGCGATATTGTCTCCCTTGTGGAAAAGGCGCAAGAGACAATCGACGCGGAAGAGGCTGCAAAGCTCCAAAAGAAGATGGCGAAAGAGGCGTTCACGCTTCAGGACATGCTTGACCAGTTTGAGCGCGTCTCCAAAATGGGCTCCATTCAGTCCATGCTTGAAATGATACCGGGCTTTCAGGGGCAAATTGACGAAAGTCAAGTTGACCTTGAAGGCATGAAGCGGCAAAAGGCGATAATCCAGTCTATGACGGCGAAAGAGCGGGCAAACCACCTGATTATAGGCCCTTCAAGACGAAAGCGCATAGCGAAAGGATCGGGCACTTCCGTCGCGGAGGTAAACAGGCTTTTGAAACAGTTTGAAAAAATGCGACAAACCATGCGCAAAGTAGCCAAGGGGAAGTTTAGGGCTTAGTGGGGTAATGGGTCCGTATGCGTGACACTCAATTCATTTACTTTTTGTTAGACCGTTTATTTTCCTAAATGATCGGCAGTAAATCGTTGTAAAAGATCAAGTCCCTCCTGCCACTCGCCATTGCGATTGAGAGT
>CAZDXD010000174.1:0-3072 GCA_964509415.1 uncultured Treponemataceae bacterium | reverse complement strand
TTGAGTGCCGCTCTCCCGGCACCCTGCCGTCCGCCAGCTGAATGCATCTGACGGCGGCAGGCCCACAACAAGAACCTACCGCAAAATCTCTTTGAGGGACTTTTCTGCCTCGGCGTTCATTTCCGCGACCCGCTTTTTGGAAAGCTCCCTTAAAGTTTGGCGCAGCGGCTCGTCGGTCAAGATTCTCTGCAGCTGGCGGCAAAGCATTTTGCTGTCGCCGACATCAAAAAGAAGGCCGTACTTTCCGCCTTGAAGAATATCGCGCGGGCCCGCAACGCAGTCGGAGGCGACAACGAGGCCGTTGCACAGCAGCCCCTCCAAGACAACCATGGAAAACCCCTCCGAGCGGGATGAAAGCACGACGCATTCCGCGCCCGCCATGTACTTGTACGGGTTCATTTGCGAGCCGGCAAAGACGACGTTCCCCTCAAGGCCCTTTGCCGCGACGTATTCCTCCACGCTTTGCCTGTCGGGCCCGTCGCCTACGAGCAAGAGCTTTACGTCCGTCCCTGTTTCCTTCAGCAAGGCATCGTAGCCGTCAATCAACGTGTAAAAGTCCTTTGCCCAAGAAACAAACCTTGAAACGTGTACTATATATTTGTAGTCGACATCCACCTTTTCCTTGGCCTTTGCCTCTATCTCTTCAACGTTAGTCGGATTAAAGCAAACCTTGGCCTTGCTGCTGAAGGATTGCCCAAAAGCGTCGCAAAACGCCTTCTTTTGCATATCGCACAGGGTGACTATTTGATCAAATTTTTTAAGGAACATCTTCATCAAAAAGAAAGAGCGGCCTTCCTTAAAAATAGATGGATTGCAATGACACCAAGAGCAATGAGCATCCGCCTTTATGAGCCCCGAAACAATTACTGTTGCCGTGCGATCTGAAAAATTTATGCAACACAACGGCTTCCTGTCCTTGAATTTCTTGTTTGCAAACCTGGCAACCCTCAATATGTTCAGAGGAGTGTACATGGTTATCGCAAACCTGTCGTTTACAATGACTTCCACGTTTTCCGGTATTTGTCGAATAAAGCCCTCGTCTACGTCCTTGTTGACTACAAGCAACGAGATTTTCTTATCTTTTACGAGATGGGCAAAGTTTATAAAAACCTTTTCTGCCCCCCCCCACCATAAATTGATTCATTACGAATAGATACTCCATGCGGCTCCTCCTTTGTAGCTTATGCGCAAAGCCTGCCTAATGCAAGCGCTGCCGATCTCCCTCGCGCCTTTTCATTTGCCCGCCTGTCGCAACGCAGAACTAACGCATGTCTTTGAACGCCTGTATACTCCGCCACGTTTTGCGACAGCATTCCAGCCCTTGGAAAGAAACCGCACGAGGAAGTCCAAGCGCCAAGATGCAAGGAGCAGGGCAAAGCTTGAAGGAGCCTTGCAGTGCCAAAAATACCAAGGAATAGCGCAGTTTGCTTCCAGAAAAACCTCACGGGCGAGCTTTGGGTCGGGCGGGTTAAGCAGGGTAATGGCATTGGTTTTAAGGTTGATTTTATGCAAGGCGACAAGAATAGGAATATGCCCCCCCCCCATTACCAGCATTATACGTGCTCACATTGCTCCTATTATTTGCGTCTAAAAACTCAAGCGTAAAGCGTTCCATCCGCTTTACAGGCTCAACCTGTTTCCAAAATTTCTCCACCGTGTAGCTGTGCAATGCGGACTGCACGTTATCCTCATAGTGATAGAGTGGAACGTCAATGTGAAAAGCGCACTGCGCAAGCAGACAGCACATATTAGAAAAGAGGCGATCTTCCGCAATGCGAATGTCTTCAGGGAAGCGCAGCCTGTTGCTGCAAATCAGCTTTCTTAAAACCAACTTGGTGCACATAGTTCCTCTAAAGTATAAAGGACTAGCCAATACGTCAAACTTCCCCGACGGCATCGCTACAGCAAGCTTGTTTCTTCGTGTGTACATATCCCACTGCACCAAATCCGCATCATTCTCCCGCGCGGCCTTTAGCGCGAGCTCGTAGGTGTCGCTCTCAATCCAGTCGTCGGGGTCGACAAAGCCTATGTACTCTCCCCTCGCCACATCGAGGCCTGCGTTGCGGGCGGTGCTCACTCCTCCGTTCTCCTTGTGGATGACGACAAAGCGCGCGTCCCTTGCGGCGTATTCATCGAGGATAGCGCCACAGCCATCGGGCGAGCCGTCGTCAACGCAAATGCACTCCCAGTCAGGGATAGTCTGCGCAATGATTGAATCCAGGCAGCGGCGGAGGTAGGCTTCCACGTTGTAGACGGGCACGATAATGCTCACCTGCGGGGCGGCCGCCTGCGCCGCTGCTTCCTTTTCAGATGTCATGGGGGCGAGGATAGCAGAAAAGGGGGGTTTAGTCAACAGCTGCCAGCTATCAGCTATCAGCTATCAGCTACCAGTTTATAGGGTAAAGCAAGGGGAAGTGAGTCTACAGTCTACGGTCCCTGCGAGCCGACAAGCGACAGCGACGGCGGCTTGCAGGCTTGGGCAGGCTACAGCAGTCTACAGCGATCCAGTCGGCAGTGCATGGGGAGGGGCAAGGGGGTTTTAGCTGCCAGCTGCCAGCTACCAGCTACCAGCTGTCAGCCTCTAATTGAATTATTGCAACACGGGCGAGTGCCTGCGGTTAGCGGAGGATAGGCTTCTTGCTCTACCCTAATGCTGTCGGCTGAGAGCTGACGACTGGCAGCTGGCAAAAGCGGCGACACCCTTGACGCGGCAAAATCCTTTATATTGCGAGTAACTATAGCGGAAACCCCCGCTCGAGCGGCAGTTTCTGTCATTATCGCATCCTCCCAGTCAGTCATCGGAGAGCTTAAAGCGCAGAGGCAGTCATTCGCGCAAGTGTCCAAAGTCTCAAACAGCGCGCAAAGTCGCCTTATCGCATCGCTGCGATGCGCCTTTTCGCTATGGGTGTGCTTGCGCTCAGGCTCTTCCCATTCAATTATCGCGGTACACTCGCCCGCCCTAGAAGCTCCTTGCGCCACCCTATACGCTGTCGTCTGTTGTCTGTCGTCTGTCGACTAGATCCCTCGCCTCCTCAAGCGAGGCGTCGGCGGGAATTATGCCAAAGAGAGACT
>CAZDXD010000173.1:0-3076 GCA_964509415.1 uncultured Treponemataceae bacterium | reverse complement strand
TTGCGGGAAATTGCTAAAGGCGGGCTTGATACCTTTTGACCTTGCTATCATAGCTATCAGTTATCAGTTAACAGAGCTAGGGTAGAGCTAAGCAGTGGATTAGCACGGCAAGAAGCGCGGCTCTATCTGCCCCACCCGCACTGTGAACTACTTCCCCTTCTTCCCCGCGACTACCCGCACGCGCCCGCCCTTGCTGCTTTTAGGGTTTTCGTTGCGAGGCGGCTTTTCCCTTTGTTCAGGCTTTTCTGCGCGAGGGCGTGGCTGCACCGATCCGCGCTTTTCCGCTCTTTCCTTTTGCCTTGTTTTGCGCTCTTTTTCTATAAATGACAGGCTTGCGTCAAAGCCTTGAAGGAATTTACGCATATCGTCTTCAAACACGACAACCGTCCTGCGCTCAAAGTCGGAATTGTCAAGGCTCTTTGTTTCTACAATCTGAAGAAAGATGTCGCCCATCCTGTTTTCTTTTACATTGAAAAAGTATGTTCTGTTTTTTACTTTAACGTCCAGCGTAAAAAGCTCGCCGCGTATGCCCATTGTGACTCTCCCTTGAGTTTTAAGCGATGTTAATATATTTTGCCTTGCCTCTCAAGCCTTGCTGCAAAGCAAGCTGTCCGCTTGAGCGAGCATTGATGTAAGCCAAGCGAGGAGTTTCTTTTCTAAGGGATTGTCTTTTCCTTCAGCGTCGGCAAGCACACGGAAAACGGGCTCGGTGCCAGAGCCGCGCATCCAGAAAAAGGCTTTTTTTTGGCGCTTCTCGTCAAGGAAGATAATTTTAAGCCCGCCTTTCCCGGATTCTCCAAAGTTGGTAATGCATTCAGCCTCTTCAATTCCGTTGTTGCGCACGGCAACCCAGTCGGTTATGCCTGCATCGGCGTAAAGCTCACGCTTTTTTTCTTGCCACTCTTTAAGAAAGATGCGCTGAAAGGCGCGTTTCAATTCCGCGTGGTCTTTTGCCTTTATGTTGGTTTTCGCTTCTTTTGCAGAAACCGCGGTTGTTGTAAACACGGGGATTGTTTCCATAACATCAGCAAGCGTAAAGCTCTCCTTATAAGCGTTCGCCCTGCCGATTCGGTTAAGCCAAATGCGGAAAAGCCCCGGCTGGCTTTCGCTGCCTTTTAGGAGGAGGAGCTTGAGAAGCGCGAACAGCGTGCTCAAGGGGTCGCGCACGGCGGAAGGCCAAGTGATGTTCCCGCCGTTGGAGCCCTCTCCAAGTATTCGCACGAGCTTGCCTTCGCCGCGCAGTTTCCGCGCAAGGTTTACAACATTCGCTTCGCCGACTTCCGCGCGCGCAACCTTTGCGCCAAACGCTTGGGCGATTTTTTCAATGCGCATTGAGGTGGGGTCATTCACGACAACGGCAACTTCCGCGCCTTCATTTAGCCCTGCGTACTCCATGTACGAAAGCTCCGCGATTACGGCGAGCGCAAAAACCTGTTGCGCATCTGGCGTTTCCATTTTGCCTGTCTCTTCGTTCCAGAAAATGATATTGCCCCTGTCGCCGTCGCAGTCGGGGACATAGCCTATAAAGACAGAATCCGCCGCGACATTTCCCGCTTCCCGAAGGCGCTGCATTTCCCGCGCGGCAGGCAAAAGGTTTTCGCCTTCGGGGATAATGCCGTGTGCTATCTTTCCCGGCTCATCGTTCATGCTGAAAAAGGAGAGCCCCGCGCTTTCAATAAAAAATTCTCTGTCTATTGAAAGGCAGCGCGCACTTCCGTTAAAGTCCGCAAAAACGACAATGGGTGTTCCCCTTTGCGCCTGCCGGCTTATTTCTTCTTTTAGAGCGGCAAAAATAGTAGCCTGCTTATCCGCATTTTCTTGCGTGCTGCCCTCAAAGCCCGTTATAACGGCGCGGGCAAAGCCCTCGTAGGCAGAGAGCATTTCCGCCTTGCTTATCTTTTGCGATTCAGAAGCAAAATCAGATGTTGAAAGATATTCGGTCGCTTCCTTTATTCTCTGCAGGTCGCAGGCAGCTTTCGCAAATTCTTCTATTAAAGGTGCAACGTCTTTAGCGCTCAAAACCCCGCCGTCTGAAAGCCCGAACTTAAGCCCGTTGTGGCCGATGGGGTTGTGGCTTGCGGAAATGTATGCGAATGCGTCTTTAGTCCGAGCATACGCCATAATTTCGGGCGCGGCGGCAATGGCTGGAAAAACAAGATTAACACCTTCCCGTGCAAAGGCGGCGGCCATAGCCTGCGCTATTTTCTTCCCCGTAGGGCGCGTGTCTGTGGCAAGGACAATGGCGGGCGCGTCTTTTTTTGTCCTTGCCTTTACAAAGCGCGCAAAGCATTCCGCCGCAAGGAAGCTAAGTATTTTGTCCGCGTCCGCAATCTGCAAGGTTGCGCTTTCTTCATCACCGTCAATGGCAAAAACTTTCCGCCACCCCGACGCTGATAGGATAAAATCGCCGAACGCTTTTTTTACATATGCAATATCCGCTTTTACGCTCATAGGTTAAAACTCATTGCCTAAAAGCTATCACGCAAGGTACTGATTTTCAAGCTGCGGGGCTTGCGGCGGAAAATGCGTGTCTTATGGCTCCCGCTTTTGCCTTATGGCAATGCGCTAATTCAGCTCTAAGCTTAAAATTCGTTGCCCGGAAAAAGCGGAATGCCGGCAAAGCTCTGTCTGAGGTCTTCATCTGTGGGGATAAAGTCCGTCATTTTGCCATCGTTGTATGTCTGGTACGCCGTCAAGTCAAAGTAGCCGGTTCCCGTAAGCCCGAAAAGAATTGTCTTTTCCTCGCCCGTTTCCTTGCACTTTACAGCTTCGTCAATCGCGACTTTAACCGCGTGGCCTGATTCAGGCGCGGGCAAAATGCCTTCTGTTCTTGCAAAGTATTCCGCTGCCTTGAAAACCGCAGACTGCTCAACGGAAACCGCTTCCATGTACCCGTCATGGTAAAGCTGCGATAGTATTGAGCTCATGCCGTGATAGCGAAGCCCGCCCGCGTGGTTTGCCGACGGGATAAACGATGAGCCAAGCGTGTACATTTTGGCAAGCGGGCAGACCTTGCCCGTATCGCAAAAGTCGTAGGCAAACACGCCGCGCGTAAAACTTGGGCAGGACGCGGGCT
>CAZDXD010000172.1:0-3076 GCA_964509415.1 uncultured Treponemataceae bacterium | reverse complement strand
TTGACCAGATAGCCAGCTTTTCCGAATCGCAGCGCTATTATCTTGTAAGAAAACTTGGGCTTGCTCTCCGCATGCTTGAAGACGCTTACGGTGACAACACAAAGTGGCGCTGGACTTTCGTTGAGCTTGAGGCGCGCTTTGCTACAGTCGCGAAAAATATAATGGACTTGAAAAAATCGTCAAAAGAAGGACTTGACCCGCATTCTCCGGATTACGACGTGACGGTTTACCATTTAAGGCTTGTAAAAAAGCTTCTTTTGCAGGCGGCAACCCGCTACCGCGAAAAGTACGAGCTTTCCACGGGGCGCATAGACGACTTCCGTCTTGGAATTAACTACCTGCTTGCCTTGCGCCGCATTCATATTATCCTTAACGAGCGGGAAGATGCGGAAGAGACTAAGCGCAAGGCTGAAATCTGGAAGCAAAAAATGGAGAAGGACCTCAAAAAAGCAGAAATAGGGGCTTCAAGCCGTTGATTCGGCATTGAGTCCTGCCGCACATCCCGCCGCTGCTGCCCTTTACTGTGCCCCAATAATCGTAATTTCAACGCGGCGATTTTGCGCCCGTCCTTCAGCAGTAGCGTTGTCCGCGATGGGGCGCGTTCCGCCGTATCCTGCATACATAAAGCGCTCCGCCGGAATGCCCCGCGCGGAAAGCTCTTCGGTAATCTTCTGTGCCCTGCGCACAGAAAGCTCCTTTTCTCCGTTCGGCTTGCCGACAGAGGCTGTGTGCCCTTCAACCAAGAAAGTTTGCCCCTCGCTCTCCGCTATTTTTAGCGTTTCGGCAATCGCGTCAAGCCGCCACGCTTCTTCGGGGAGAATCTCATCGCTGTCGGGCTTAAAGCGTATATCCCTCACGGAAAGCTTTATCCCCTGCTCCGTAACGTCAACCGTAAAGGGCGCACCTGTTTCAGCCGCCTCATCCCGCGCTGCTCCGCCTTCCGTGCCTGAGCCGCTTAAAGCGCCTCTGCCTTCTCTTGCAGTCCTGCTGATTGCATCGGCAATTTCCGCAATATTGGTGCCGCCGGGGACACCGCCTCCGTCAATTCCGCCAGTGCCGGGCAATATGCCGCCTGTGATACCTCTACCCGTGCTAGGCAATGTGCCACCTGCGATGCCTCCGTCAATTCCGCTAGTGCCGGGGAAACCGCCGCCCGCGATGCCTCCGCTTGCGCTGGGCTCTTCGCCGGGGAATATGTCATCCGCGCTTTCAGGCATGACTATGCCTCTGGTTTCCGCTTCTTCTTGCGCTTCTTCCGCTATGCGCGCAATTACCTGCGGGAGCACGCCTTTTTCGCTTTGTGTGGACTGTTGCGTGTAAACAGCGGAAGAGCCTCGAAAGCGCAACGTGCTTCCCCCGCGGTATGTAAAAGTTTCATCGAGGGTATCGAGAATCATCATCAAAAGCCCTGTTTCGCTGTCAACAAGAATTTCGACATCGTGCGTTCCCGTAGCGTCCGTGAGGTCGGGGTCTTTTGATACAATGCGGGCGCTTGTGTACCTGCCCATGCGCGTTGCGTATTTAGCCTTGATTCTGTAAACCTTCCGCCCGCGGTATTCTTCCTCCCCAACAAACGTATAGGCGACATAGACGGGCAGCTCTGTGGTAAGCCCTGTGTTCTTGGGGTCGATAACGCGCACCGCTTCGGCTTCCCAGTAATCGCCGGGTTTAATTTCGCCTTCAGGGAACGCGGGGAAGTTGCGCATCCGCGGATAGCCGTTGTCTTCGCTAAATAGCATTCTCCCGTTTTCCGTGACGGTAAAAGAAGCGGGAAAAATCTCATCAAGCGGCAGGGAAACATTCCTCATGTCCCTGCGCATTTCTTCTGCGGCATAAAAAAAGCCCGAAAACGCATAGCCCGCCTCGTTTTTTCCAATGCAGCTCATGTCCGCGCGGACTTCGCGGTGCGTAAGCCCCGAATATTTGCCATTGATATACGTGGAAAGGTTAGTCCGTTCAGTGTAAGAATAGCGGCCGTCGTATCCGTAAGTTAAAACGGCGCTCTGCCCCGCGCCCTCCTGCGCGTAAGCGGCGATTGCAAAGCACATAAACGCCAACGCCGCAAAAAACGCCGCGGCTGATTTTTCCTTTTTCATGCAAAAACTATACCACAAATTTTGATAAAGGGAATATGCCTGAATTTCCGCCGAAAGAATGTCTAAATTACGACCGTCCTTGAAACAACATCTTTCAATTGACGCTGTCTAATCGTCAGGCTAAAATAGAAATGCAATTAAATGATACATCTAAGAAACAATGACTAAGCGGCCTAGTGTTCTTGTTGGAATGAGCGGCGGGGTTGACAGTGCCGCATCGGCGAAGCTCTTGCTTGACGCGGGCTACACCGTTGCTGGGGCTACTTTCCTCTTTTGCGGAGAGAAAAGCGGCGCAGGTTTGCCTGAAAGCGCGCGCGATGCCGCCGACATTTGCGCAAAGCTCGGCGTAGAGCACTTTGTCTTTGACGAGCAAGATGAGTTCGCTAAAGGCGTTATTGACCCATTTATTGATTCCTACCTTTTAGGATTAACGCCTAACCCCTGCATTGAGTGCAATAGACGGGTAAAAATTCCCTCGCTTTTGCGCGCGGCGGACTCTAAGGGCTTTAACTATATTGCTACAGGGCACTACGCGCGCACGGCAAAGGCCGATGACGGCAGAGCCCTTCTTCTTAAAGGCTGTGATAAAAAGAAAGACCAGAGCTATGTCCTCTATACGCTCTCCCAAGAGACACTTTCGCGCATTCTCTTTCCGCTTGGGGGATTAACAAAGGATGAAGTGCGCAAGGTTGCAAAGAATGCGGGTTTCGAAAAGGCTGTGGCAAAAGCAGAAAGCCAAGATATTTGCTTTATCCCCGATGGCGACTACGCAGCCTTTATCTGTGCGAAGCGCCCCGACGCGCTAAAGGCGGGCGACTTTGTTTTAAGCGATGGCAGCGTTGTAGGCAAGCACAAGGGCTACCCCTGCTATACAATAGGGCAGAGGCGCGGCATTGCTTGCGCCTTAGGCAAGCCGATGTATGTCACGGCAAAAGACCCTCGCGCAAACACGGTAACGTTAGGGGAGGGGAGTGAGCTTT
>CAZDXD010000171.1:0-3076 GCA_964509415.1 uncultured Treponemataceae bacterium | reverse complement strand
GAGGCAAATGAGGGATCGAAAACTGTTACCAAAACGGGGTGCAGATCAGTTTTAGGCTAAAGGCTAGACTCCTTGAAAGAAGGGCGCCGAAAGTGCTATGCTTTTCTCGCTTATGAGCGTTGAAAAACCATTAATCAAAGAATTGCTTTCCATGAAGCCCGAAGGCCAGCAGGTAACGGTGCGGGGTTGGGTGCGCACAAAGCGCGAAACTAAAAACCTCATCTTTTTGCAGATAAACGATGGTTCTTGCCTTGCTTCCATACAGGTAACGTTCCAGCAGGCGGAGGCGCAGGGCGCGGCGGGCGAAGAGGCGGACGGCGGGCTCTTTTCAGTTTTGAGGCGGATTGCCACAGGAGCGTCCGTTATAGCCGAGGGCGCACTTATAGAGTCGCCCGCTAGCGGCCAAGCTGTCGAGGTGCGCGGCGAGACGGTCAAGATAATCGGCGATGCCCCCGCTGACTCTTATCCCCTCCAAAAGAAAAACCACACTTTTGAGTTTTTGAGGACTATCGCGCATTTGCGCGCGCGAACCAACACATTTGGCGCAGTTACGCGCATGAGAAGCCAGATGGCGTTCGCAATCCACAGTTTCTTTCAGGAGCGCGGCTTTCAGTATGTCCACACGCCGATTATTACGGCATCGGACTGCGAGGGCGCGGGCGAAATGTTCCGCGTAACGACGCTTGACCCGCAAAGAATAGCAGAAGAGGCTTTCGCGGCAGGAAAGGAAGGGCGGCCGCTTGGCGATGGCGGGGCGTTTAGCGGCTGGAGCGATGACTTCTTTGGCAAGGCGGCGAGCCTTACGGTTTCGGGGCAGCTTGAGGCTGAAACATACGCGCTCGGCGTTTCGCGCGTCTACACCTTCGGACCGACATTCCGCGCGGAAAACTCGAACACCACGCGGCACCTCGCGGAGTTCTGGATGGTCGAGCCCGAAATGGCTTTCTTTGACCTTGTTGACAACATGGACATCGCGGAAGAGTTTGTAAAGCACCTTATAACTTGGGCGCTTGAGCGGTGCAAAGAAGACATGGACTTTTTCAACGCACGTATACAGCCTGGCCTTATCGAAATGCTTGAAAAAGTCGCGGCTTCCGCCTTTGTGCGCGTAACATACACCGACGCTATAAAGGAGCTTGAAAAGGCTGCCGCGCGGTTTGAGTTTAAGCCCTATTGGGGCTGCGACCTTCAAAGCGAGCACGAGAAATTCCTCACCGAAGAGGTGTTCGGCTCGCCCGTGATTTTGACCGACTATCCGAAGGAAATTAAGGCTTTTTATATGAAGCTAAATGATGATGAAAAGACCGTGCGGGCGATGGACGTGCTTGTGCCGGGTCTTGGAGAGATAATCGGCGGCTCCGAGCGAGAGGAACGGCTCGACATGCTTGAAAAGCGCATAGGAGAGATGGGGCTTAATGCCCAAGACTACTGGTGGTATCTTGACTTGCGCAGGTTCGGAAGCGTGCCGCATTCTGGCTTCGGGCTTGGCTTTGAGCGCCTGCTATTGTACATAACCGGCATGGGTAATATCCGCGACGTTATTCCCTTTCCGCGCGCGCCAAAGCTCGCTGACTTTTAGCCTGCAAGCGCGTTAAAGCCAGCCCAAAGCGCAAACGCAAACATAATCGTGAAAACAAAAAAATCATTCTGGAAAATACCGGCGGCTGCCGCGCTCGCTTTGCTTGCGCTTCTTGCTGCCCTTCTCTTTTATACGGCGGCAAGGCTTAATACCGAAAGCTCTGCCGCGTTGAGGGTTTTGCTCCTGCCGGAAGAGGAAAGAGAGGCTGCCTTTGCAGCGGCGAGAGCGGCGCGGGATGCCGCGCGGTTTGGCGGTTTAACCCCCGTTGAGCGCATCGCCGCATCAGGGGGGAACATGACAGGCCGCGCCCCCTCGCCCCTTGACACTGACGCTATCCGTGCGGGGGCTGCCGTTATTATCGATGCGGCAACGGGAACGCTTCTTTTTGAAAAGAACGCCGATACAGCTATTCCCCCCGCCTCCCTTACAAAGGTTGTCTCGATGTACACGGCGTTTCATCTAATGGAAGAAAACGCAATCAGCATGACTGACCGTGCGGAGCTCCCTCCTGAAACGTGGGCTGTGAACCTTCCTCCGCGCTCAAGCCTGATGTTCCTTGCGGAGGGACAGCGGGTTACAATAAGAGAGCTTTTTGCGGGGATGGCTGTGGCTTCAGGCAACGATGCGGCGATAGCCGTCGCGGTCAACACTGCGGGAAGCCAAGCGAACTTTGTTTCTGCAATGAATGGCGAAATGCAAGCGCTGGGGCTTAAGCAAACGCGCTTTGTGGAGCCTTCGGGCTTGAGCGAGTGCAACAGGACAACGGCGCGGGAGTTTGCTCAATTTTGCAAAATCTACATAGACGAATACCCGCAGGCGCTTGAGGATTTTCACTCGCTTGCAATTCTTGAATACCCCAAAATATGGAATATCCCCGCAGAAGCCGAAAGCCGCGCAAGCGCCGACGCGCGGGGCAACACTTCGCAGACGGTAATCCAACACGCGACAAACAGGCTTCTTGCAACGCTTGATGGCTGCGACGGCATTAAAACAGGCTTTATTGACGAGTCAGGCTATAACTTTGCCCTTACATGCCGGCGCGGGGGAACTAGGTTTATCGCCGTCCTTCTTGCGGGACCGGGAGACTCGACCGCCGAAGGAAGCCGCATTCGCGCGGAAGACGGTACGCGGGCAATGGAATGGGCTTTCGCAAACTTCCGCACGATAAGGCCGCCCGCGCCCGAAGCCTTTGCCGCTGTTGTCTGGGGTTCAAGCGCGGGGTATGCGGCAATAATCCCCGCGGAAGAGCCCGTGTTTACAGTGCCTGCTAACACGGAAGAAGCGGAGGTTCAAATCTTCCTGCGCGAAAGCCTTTCCGCGCCATTGGCTGAAGGCGAAGCTGTAGGAAGGGCTGTGTGGCTTTCTGAAAGCGGCGAAGAGCTAGGCTCTGTTGAGCTGATCACTGCCGAGCGGGCTGAGCACGGGCCAGCCCTCAAGCGCGCGGCGGACTTTTTAGCTGAAAAATGCGCTCAAGCCTTGGGGAAGGCTTGAAAAGGC
>CAZDXD010000170.1:0-3096 GCA_964509415.1 uncultured Treponemataceae bacterium | reverse complement strand
ACGGCGTGCCGATACTTGAGGACGCGGCGGAAGCGCTTGGTGCGGAATACGGCAGTAAGAAGTGCGGCTCGCTCGGCAAGGTCGGGGTTTATTCTTACAACGGCAACAAGATAATAACGACATCGGGTGGCGGCATGCTTCTTTCCGATGATGAGTCGCTTGTGCAAAAGGCAAGGTTTTTTGCAACGCAGGCAAGGGACAATGCCCCGTGGTACGAGCACACGGAAATCGGCTACAACTACCGCATGAGCAACATCCTAGCCGCCATAGGCAGGGGGCAAATGCTCCACTTGGAAGAGCGCATAGAAAGAAGGCGCGCCATATACGACAAATACAGGCGGGAGCTTGAAGGCGTTGCGGGCGTTGAAATAATGCCGGAGACCCCAAGCTGCCGCTCTATACACTGGCTTACTGCCATAACTGTAGACCCGTCAAAAACGGGCAAAACAGCCGCGGAAATAATCCGCTATATGGACGGGCTCAACGTTGAATGCCGCCACGTGTGGAAGCCCATGCACCTCCAGCCATTTTTTAAGAATATGAACGCGAAGTACTACGCCCACGGCGAGGGAGTAGGCGGCAGCGTCTCTGACAGGCTCTTTGCCACGGGGCTTTGCCTGCCTTCTGCCTCCGCTATGACTGATGAAGAGCAGGAATATGTGATTGAATCGCTAAAAGAGGCGCTGGCGGGCAGGGCAGAGGCTTTAGGTAGGGCATGAAAGGCGGGAAGCGGAAAAAGCCGTTCCAGCGGTTGCTTAAAAGAGCGCTCGATATAGCGGGAGCCGCCGCGGGTCTTGTAATCTTTTCCCCCGTGTTGCTTTGGGCGGCTTGCAAAATAAAAAGAGAGATGGGAAGACCGGTATTCTACAACAGAATGCGCGTTGGCAAGGGGGGCAAGCTCTTTAAGCTCTACAAGTTCAGAACAATGACTGACGCGCGGGACAAGGAGGGCAACCTTTTATCCGAGGCGGAACGCATAACGCCGATAGGACAAAAAATCCGCTCCTCAAGCGTTGACGAGCTGCCGCAGCTCCTAAACGTGCTAAAAGGCGAGATGAGCCTGGTCGGCCCGAGGCCTCTATGGCCGGACTATGTGCCGCTCTACAGCACGGAACAGAAAAGGCGGCTTGACGTGCCGCAGGGCATAACGGGCTGGGCGCAAATACACGGCAGAAACGCGACAACGTGGGAAGAAAGGTTCCGCAATGATGTATGGTACGTGGACAACTGGTCCTTTGCGCTTGACCTGAAAATTCTGCTTGCAACAGTGGCCAAAGTGGCAAAGCGCGAAGGAATAAGCGCGGAAGGCGCGGCGACTATGCCAAGGTTTACAGGAAGCAATCCAAATGCGGGAAACTGAAGGAATATACCTCATCGGCGCAGGAGGGCATGCAAAAGTCATACTCGCTTTGCTTGAGGCGCTCGGGAGAAAGTGCCTTGGAATATATGATGACAATGCTCTCTTGTCACAGATAGGGGGGGGGGGTCTTTACAGTATTCCTGTTATTGGCGCGGTCAAGGAGCTTCCCGACAGCAGCGAAATATCCGCTTTTATTGCGATAGGCGACAATGCCGCCCGCAGGCAAATCGCGCAAAGGTTTTCCCGCGTGCGCTGGGTTTCGCTTGTACATCCGCATAGCTGGGTACACAAGTCTGCCGTGATACAGGAAGGAGCAGTAATCATGACTGGTGCAATCGTGCATCCTGACACAACAATCGGCGCTCATTCAATAGTCAACACCGCCGCGACAATAGACCATGACTGCCGCATTGGCAGCTTTTGCCACATAGCTCCAGGCTGTCATATCTGCGGCGGAGTTTCCGTTGGCGACAATTCTTTTCTTGGAGTTGGCGCAAGCGTAATACCCAATGTGTCAATCGCCCCAAACACAATAATAGGGGCGGGCTCTGTCGTTATCAGGGACATTGC
This sequence comes from uncultured Treponemataceae bacterium, assembly GCA_964509415.1. Classification (GTDB taxonomy): domain Bacteria; phylum Spirochaetota; class Spirochaetia; order Treponematales; family Treponemataceae; genus Avitreponema. The sequence goes on along the minus strand of CAZDXD010000170.1, from coordinate 1,166 downwards.
TGCAAGCGGCACTTACGTGGGCGTGCCGGCGCACGCTGTAAAGGAATAGCAAACATGAATAGCTGTGCGATGGGCGAGGCTACTATGCTGCCGTTTAGGGGAATAAAGGCGAAGGGAAAATGAATGAGCTCTATATCGCGGGGGCTGGAGCATACGGTGAAGTTATTTGCGAATTAGCGGAGATTTGCGGCTATAGCGTAAAGGGCTTTTTTGATGACGACCAATCCCTGAAAGGCAAAACTGTATTTGAAAAACCAGTGCTAGGAGCTATTGCCGACATAACGCCAGAGTTGGCGCGGAATAAGTTTTTCGCTGTCGCAATAGGGAATAACAAGTCGCGCACGCAAATCGCGGAAAAGCTGCTTGAGCATGGCGCGCTCTTGCCAAGTCTAATTCACCCGCACGCTGTTGTCAGCCCTTCTGCAAGAATTGGACAGGGAGTGTATATCCATGGCGGGGCGTATATTTGGACAAAAGCCAGCATAGACGACTTTACATACATTAGCCCGAACACGGTAATTGCCCATCATACGCGGGTTGGCAAGGCGTGTTTAATATCAACGCTTTGCGCGGTGGGCGCGTCTCTTGAAATAGGCGATTATTGCATGCTAGGATTTGGCACGGTTGTAATTACAGGCGTTAAAAAAATAGGGAATAATGTGCTTACAGGGGGAGGGGCTGTTGTAATACGCGATATAGAAGACAACGTTGTTGTTGTCGGCAACCCTGCAAGAATATTGCGCAGCAACGGCTAATCTTCTCCGTTGCCGCAGAGGGGCTTTAGGCTTTCAATCAGTTGCGGCAAGTCCACAAAGATTACATCGGCAATAATCTCCCAGTTAATGCCGTCATAGTCGTGGACAAGCCGGTTGCGAACGCCAGCTATTTTCTGCCATGGAATTTCGGCATGATCTTCTATATACTGTTGCGAAAGGTGGCTGGCGTGTTCGCCTATGTTAGATATCGGCGTTGTAACAAGCCACTGCAACTTTCTGTTTTCTACCAAGTCATCTCTTTGCACTTGGCTTTCTGTAATATATTCCTGCAATTCGAGCGCGTACTTGTAAACCCTTTTTACTCGCTCCTCATCTGTGTATCTCATGCTATCAAAACCTTTTCTTGCATAACCCGCCTGTAAAACTCGCTGTCCGTGTTGACCTCGCTTA
>CAZDXD010000169.1:0-3109 GCA_964509415.1 uncultured Treponemataceae bacterium | reverse complement strand
ACCGCTTTATTGAATACACGGTTTTTTCGGGGTTTGTAATCATCTGGTTTTTGGCGGGCTGCCCTACAATGCGCTCGCCCTTAGCCGTAAAGCCTACAATGGAGGGAGTTGTTCTTCCGCCTTCCGAGTTCTGAATAACAACGGGTTCCCCGCCCTCCATTATGGCAACACAGGAATTTGTGGTGCCCAAGTCAATGCCAATAATCTTGCCCATTTCATATCTCCTTATCTTGTAAAAGCATAAATAAAACAGCCGTCAATCTTCCGGCGGAGTTTTCACAATTACCTGCGCAAGGCGAATCACCCTGTCTTTAAGCTTATACCCCTTGCGGCACTCTTCCTGAACAACGGCTTCTGCAACTTCCTCTGAAGAAACGCGACCAATAGCCTCGTGAATATTAGGGTCAAACGGCTCTCCCGCAGGGGAAGGGTAGTACATAAGCCCGTACTTGTTCTCCAGCATGGAAGCCATCTGCCTGCGTATCATAAGAATGCCTTCAATAAAAGCCGCTTCAGGGCTTCCTTCTTCTGCGGTCCCCGCTGCGGAAATTGCGCGGTCAAAATCGTCAAGAATCTGGATTAAATCAACAAGAAGCGTTGTGTTTGCAAAATCGATAGCCTCCTGCTTTTCTTTTATCATGCGTTTGCGGTAATTGTCAAAATCCGCAGCCTTGCGCAGATACAAGTCTTTGTACTCGGCGCACAGCTTTTCCAGAGCTTCAATCCGGCTTTCGGGCGTACATTCCTCATCAGAGACATTCGCGTCCTGCGTGGCATTCGCGCTGTCGGCATCGCCGCATTTTAAGCTTTCCGCAGGCGCTTTAGCTTCGGCTTCTTCCTCGCAGGGGTTATTGTCGCCCTGTGCTTCCTGCGCATTCCGCGCTTCGGCTTGGCTTTCTTTGTCCGCGCCGCTGGAATTTGCTGCAGTTTCAGGCTTTGTTTCCCTGCTCTTTTTCCCTTTGTCCGACATTTTTTCCCTCTGTCTCTGATTCTTATTTTCAAGATAATGAAATCCACGCTGAAAGTGAAGGAAAGAATAGAATAAAGTTTGCAAAAAAGCGCGAAATGATATTGGCATTGCCAAAGAATATTGACACTGCCGCTGTTTTAAGTTGTGATTAAAATGAAATGATAAGGGAGAAATCAGATGAAAGCTTCAGAAATTCTAAAAAGATATAAAACTTCCGCGGAGCTTGCCGCCGTTATTGACCAAACGCTTTTATCCGCAACCGCGACAGAAGCTGAAGTTTCGGCCTTCTGCAAGGAGGCTGCGCAAGCAGGGTTCGCTGCCGTCTGCATAAATCCCGTTTATGTGCCGATTGCAGCGGAGATTCTAGAGAAAAGCCCCGTGCGCGTATGTACGGTGATTGACTTTCCGCTTGGCGCAGGCGGCCTTACAAACAAGAAAGCGCAGGCTGAAGCAGCTCTTAATGCCGGCGCGGCAGAGCTTGACTTTGTTATTGGCATGGGGCTTGTAAAGGCAGGCGAGTGGCAGCGGCTTGAGAGTGAGCTTTCGGAGCTTAACGGCTTTGTAAAGGATTTCTCCGCCGAACTTTGGCAGAAATGCCCTAAAGTTAAAAGCCGCGAAGGGATTTCTTGTGCCGTAACAAAGCTTATTCTTGAAACCTGCCTTCTTTCAGACGATGAAATCCTTGAAAGCTGCCGCTGCGCCGCAAATGCAGGCTTTGATTTTGTTAAAACCTCGACAGGCTTTGCGATTGTAAAGGACGCGGGCGGCGTGCTTATGCCTAACGGCGCGACAGCTTCTGCCGTCAGGCTGATGAGGGAAACCGCGGGAAATAGCGCGGGCGTTAAGGCAAGCGGCGGAATACGGAGCCTTAGCGATGTTCTTGAAATGCTTGAGGCTGGCGCTTCAAGAATCGGCACAAGCAGCGGCATGAAAATACTGCGCGAGTTTGAAACGCTTTAACTCTGATTCGAGGCTAGGAAACTGATTTTGAGCAGCATTGCGGATTATATAAAGTGGCGCGGGGACTTGTCGTTTCGCGACGCTCCGTTCTGCGAGGTAGATGCCCTGATTCTCTGCCAGCTTTGCTATGTGCGCCTTGAAGGGCTCGTTCCCCCTAAAGAAGAGAGCGCCTTTGTTTTTGCCCACGATCTTCCTGCAAAGTTTGATTCTCTTTCGGACGCTGACGAGCGGAGGTATCTTGGCGCGCTGATTAACGGAGAGGACACAATGAAGCTCTTTTCCGATGCTTTCAATACGCGGCGCTTTGGTGAGCTTAAGGTTTTTGCCTACGAAAGCGTTACGGATGATGATAACACAAAGCAGTTTGCAGCGCTTTCTTTTATTCTTCCGGATAAAACCGTTTTCTGCGCTTTTCGCGGCACTGACGACACAATCGCTGGCTGGAAAGAGGACTTTACGATGGCGTTCTTGCCCGTTATCCCCGCACAACAAGCGGCAGCGGAATATGTCAGCGCTGTTTACGCAAAGTCCGTAGGGCGAAGGCGCTCCTTGCGGCTTGGCGGCCATTCCAAGGGCGGAAACCTTGCTGTTTACGCCGCCGCTTGCTGTTCGCCCAAAGCGAGACGCAGAGTGCTTTCCGCCTACAACTTTGACGGGCCCGGCTTTGCAAAGGAGCGGCTTGAAAGCCCGGAGTTTCGCGCAATAGAAAGCTGCACGGTTTCCTTTACACCTGAAGTTTCCATTGTGGGAATGCTCTTTGAGCACATGGGAAAATTCAACATTGTCGCAAGCTCAGAAAAAGGCATTCAGCAGCACAGTCTTTTGTCATGGAAGTTGGACGGGCCGCGTTTTGTGCTTTTAGGCGACACTTCGGCGTTCAGCAAGTTTTTTGACCGCAAGCTGAAAAAATACTTGGCGGAAAACGACAGCGAACAGCGCCGCGCCCTTGTTTCTTCTATATTTGATGTTATTGAGGCGAGCAAGGCGCGCACGCTGACCGACTTAAAGAAAGGCGGCATTGAAAGCTCGCTTGCGATTCTTTCGGCGTTTTTAAGGAAGAAGCGACCGGTTGGTAGTCTCTAGTAGATAATTCTATAAATAAAAATCCCAGCACCCAGTGCTGTGTGCTGTGTGCTAAGCAGTGCCAAGTGCTCGGCACTACTCAGCACTGGTCACTGG
>CAZDXD010000168.1:0-3151 GCA_964509415.1 uncultured Treponemataceae bacterium | reverse complement strand
CGCCGCATACGGCATAACATAACCGGCTGCTTTTAGATTCTTTGCTTATCTTTTCGGCTCAAGATACTGCGATCAATCAAATTTTCTGTCATAAAGCAGCGCGGCAATCAGCACAACAAAGCACGAGCCGGCGTTGTGTACCAGCGCTCCGGTGGTAGGCGTCAAGGCGTCCATGAGCGACAGTACGATTGCTGCAAAGTTGATGCACATAGACAGCGTAATGCTTGCCTTGATTGTCTTTACCGTTGCGACGGACAGCCGTTTCAGATACGGAATTTTGGAAATATCGTCGCTCATCAGGGCAACATCGGCGGCGTCTACGGCAATATCGCTCCCCATGCTGCCCATTGCCACGCTTACATCGGCAGTTTTTAAAGCCGGCGCATCATTTACACCGTCGCCGATCATGCAAACCTTGTGATTTTCCGCCTGCAATTCTTCAATATTCTGTACTTTTTCTTCCGGCAGCAGCTCTGCCCGCACTTCGGATATCCCAACCTGCCGTGCAAAATAATCCGCCGTTTTTTTATGGTCGCCGGTCAGTAAAACGGTGCGGGCGCGCATATCCGAAAGACGGGAAACCATATCCTTCGCTTCCGGGCGCAGCACATCGGAAAGCGCGATAACACCGATACATTTTGAGTCCTCCGCTGCAAGGACAGAGGCTTTCCCCTGTGCGCGGAGCCGTTCCAATACGGATTGCACCTTGTTATCAATCAAAACTTCATGTTCAATCAGGAATTTCTCACTGCCGCAAAGCAAGCTGTGATTGCCGACCGCTGCAAAAATCCCTTTTCCGGCAGTCATTCTGAAATCAGTGGCTTCCACCAGCGGCACGCCTTTTGCCCTTGCATATGCCGCAATCGCTTTTCCCAGCGGGTGCTCGCTCCTGGCCTCTGCGGAGGCGATTCTGGAAAGCAAAGCTGTTTCACTGATTTTTTCATCAAATGAGATGATATCGCTTACATCTAATTGCCCGTATGTTAAAGTGCCTGTTTTGTCAAAGGCAACCGTATCTGCTTTCCCCATTTTCTCCAGCGCTTCTCCCGATTTAATGATAACGCCATGCTTTGCTGCCTGCCCTATTGCCGCCATGACGGCGGTAGGCGTAGCCAGCACGAGCGCACATGGGCAGAATACAACCAGCACCGTAACGGCTGTAACGATATTGCCAGTGAACACATATGCCAAAACGGCAATCAGCAGGGCGGCGGGAACCAGCCAGCTTGCCGCTCTGTCCGCAATACGCTGCATTGGCGCCTGCTTGTTTTCCGCTTCCTGAACCATGCGGATCAGCTTTTGCAGGGAACTGTCCTCGCCCACCTTTGACGCGGAAATATCTATGGAGCCGAAACGGTTGATTGTGCCGCAAAAAACCTCCTCTCCAACGCCCTTGTCAACGGGCAGGGACTCCCCCGTCATGATTGACTGGTCAACCGAGGTTTCGCCGTTTATAATTGTTCCGTCCACCGGGATCGTTTCGCCGGGCAGAATTCGCAGAATATCGCCGCGGCGGATTTCCTCTGCCGGTATCACTTCTTCTTTCCCGTTCTTCAGCCTGCGTCCCTTTGCGGGCGCAAGGCTGATAAGCCTTTTCAAGCCTTTTTTTGCCCGGTTGGCAGTCGCATCCTCTAAAAGCGCGCCGATTGCCATGATAAAAACAACTTCTCCCGCCGCGAACAAATCACCTATAGCAATCGCGGCGAACATGGCGATACAAATTAAAAGGGCGGACGATATTTTGCTGATGCCGCGATTATGTACGATTCTCCAAAGCGCTAAATGCAAAAGAGGTATGCCGCTGATTACAATCGTTACCCATGCAGGGTCAAAAGGAAAAAAGGAAAGGCTGACTTCCTCACCGCCGAATGTTTCCATAAGGTGGGGAACCAAATCAAACAGCAGAAATACACCGGCAACAATCGTCATAGGCAGACCTGCCAAAAAATCAACGATTTTCTTTACCATAATCCATTCTCCTTGCCGCACGGCGCTTTAAACAGCCGAGTCTTGACTCGCCGCCGCTTTTGCCGTACAATAAATTTATAAACGAACACTTTGTTCGCTTTTATTGTAGCAAAAGCCGCAGGAAATACAACGGATAATCATACGCAGGTGTTTCATACGGAACATTTTACGGAAAATGTATGATAGGAGAATTGCAATGGACAGACGACAGCAAAAAACAAGAGCGGCTGTTTTTGCCGCGTTCAGCACTCTTTTGGAACGAAAAAGCTACAGCAAAATCACGGTGCAGGAAATCATTGACACGGCAAATATAGGCCGCTCAACCTTCTACGCGCATTTTGAAACAAAAGACGATTTACTGAAAGCCCTGTGCGAAGAGCTTTTCGGCCATATTATCAACAGCGCCATGGACGGCACGCACACGCACGGCCTGTATTCTGACGGGAACGCGCCGCAATCCATTTTCTGCCATTTGCTGTTGCACTTGCAGGAAAACGACCATAACATTTTGGGGCTTCTTTCTGGTGAAAGCAGTGAAATTTTTCTGCGCTATTTCAATGACAGCCTGAAAAAGCTGGTGCAGATGCAGTTTGTAAACCAAAACAGAAAAAATAATACGGATATTCCGCAGGACTTTTTAGTAAACCATATTTCCGGCAGTTTTGTGGAAATGGTTTTTTGGTGGCTGAAGGACGGAAAAAAATATAAGCCTGAGGAATTAGACTGTTATTTCCGCGCCGTTATTGAGCCCGTTTTATAGCCGGCAGTGCCTTAACGAATATGCGTAAACGGCGAAACGCTTTGTTTCAAGACAAAGCCTGATTTATCTTTTCAACAAGAAGCTCTGTTTTTACTTTTATGATCAGTATAACAAAAACGGCTTGCAGTCCAAGCGCAGACTGCAAGCCGCAAAATTTTTATAAAACGCTTTCTATTTCACCGGGCGGATTTGGGAATATCCGTTCCAGGCAAACAGAGCCTCCTCGGATACATCACAAGTGCCAATGGAGGTTTCAATATCCTGTATCATGTAAGTATGAGAAATGCAGATCTGCGCGCACTTTTCCCAGCCCCGCGCCATGCAGAAGCGGTAGCCGTCAATTAAATGCCTTTCAGAGGTAACACCGGCATATCTGCGGACAATCCCGGGCATGCGGCGGCAATGTTTTAACAGGCAAGGGCA
>CAZDXD010000167.1:0-3162 GCA_964509415.1 uncultured Treponemataceae bacterium | reverse complement strand
CCTCTAAGATGCGCTTGCCGGCGCTCCCCTCCGCAAGCAGGTAGCCTGCAAGCGTAAAAAGCGGGATTGCGGCTATGCTTTTGTCGGTGAGGATATTGTAGGCTTCAAGCGAGAGCATCTCCACATAGCCGCCGCCTTGGCTAAAGGCAATGTAGGCAATGCCTGAAAGCACAGCGTATATGGGAAGCCCGAAAAACGCCGCCGCAACAAAAATGAGGATTAACGGCACAAATGCCTTGCTGGAGAACGTCATCCAGCTGTCAAAAACAATGACGGGAAGCGCGAAATCTTCTATATTAAATAGATAATAAAGCACGCCGCTTAAGGGTCCGCTTGCGATTAAAAGGCCTAAAGCCGCTCCAATGCAGGCGGCAACGCGCGCGCCTTTTCGCCTGATTGCAATGTAGAGAATGCCCGCATACATTAGCGGCATAAAGCCAAAGATAAGGCGCATGGGAACGCCAAAAAGAGTGTCGCCGGGAAAGAAGGCAGAAAAAAGCTCTGACCACGAGCTGAAAAAAAGCGCCGTAACCACAGCCGCCTCAAGCGCAGTTGTAATCATCTTTGCGGCGGCTTTAGCCTTTTTGCCCATAAGCCCCGTTACAACGTCAAGCGAAAGGTGCTTGCCCGCGGCGCTTGTAAGAATGCCTGCAAGCGAGGCGAACATAAAAACAAGGTTTACAACTGCCCTGTCAGGGTCAGAGATGGCGGCAGGAGCTGCCTGCTGCACAATCTTAAAAATTAGCGGGACAACTGCCAGCAGGACTAAAAAGCATAATGTTACAGCACTGGCGCTTTTTTTGAGTATGGTGTCGGCTTTCATGGACGGGTTAGCTTTTTCTTAAAAGGTTCTGAATGTTCCTGTAAAGCTCCATGTCGAACGCGTCGGGCACTCTTGCGTTTACCGCCTCGACCGCCCTCTGAAAATCCCGCTCCCATGCCGCCATTTCAGCGGCGGTGGGGTTTATCATTGTAACGCCTTCGCTTTCCATCATTGCAACGTAGCGGGCATCGGACTCGTCAAGCGACGCGTTGAGCCTTTGCTTGACGCGCTCTACAGAAGCAAGAAGGGCGGGCTTGTACTCATCGGGGATTCTCTCCCACGCGCTGTTGGAAATGACGAGTCCCGCCATTACAGGGCACATTTTTGTGTTAAGCGCGTAGTTTATTCCCTTGTAATAGCCCGCCACGTATGCGTACATATGAACCGAATAAAAGCCGTGAACGCCGCTTGAGCTCCGCAGCGATTGCAGCACCCTTGAAGACTGAATGTCCTCAACGGAAAGCCCTGCCGCGCGGAACACTTCGCCAATGGTCGGGCTGTCAAGCCCCGCGGAGGCAAGTTTTATTCTGCTAAGCTCCGCAAGGTTAGTGAACGGCTCCTGTGTATAAAAGGAAAGCCAGCCGACGTTTGTCCATGCAATTACGCGGAATCCCTGCTTGTCAAACTCAGAAAGCAGGCTGTCCCCGTAAGCGTCAAGAACCGCGTCAAGCTCGTCTTGGTTTTGGATAAGAAAGGGAATTGAAAGCGTGTAAATCTTTGCGTTGGGAGCCATTTCGTTAAGCCCAACGCTGCTTAAAACCGCACCGTCCAAAGGCGGCCTCTGTCCGGGACGCGGCGGATTAAGGCGCTGGAGGACGCTCTTCTCCCCGCCGAGTGAGTTCGTGTTATAATATGTGATTGTAACCTGTCCGTTTGTAATCTCGCTCCATTCCTGCGCAAGCTCGCGCAGCTGAATGTCCCACGGCGACCTTGCAGGCGCAAGGCTCGCTATTTTTAGCTGAATCTTCTCTTGCGCCGCGCACGCAAAGGCAAGACCTGCAAAAAGCAGAAAAAGCAAAATGTTCTTTTTTGCCTGATGTTTCATAAGGTGCAAAACCCTCCCTGTTTTTTTATTCAATAAAGTTTTTGCTTATTCCAAAAAAAGATCGCCGCGGCTGTTTTTAAGCCACAGAGCCCTTCTCTGCGCGACTATTGTCATAAGGCGGGATGAAGGATTGTCGTCGGGATTAATGACGAGCGCCTTTTCTATAGCCTCGTCAAAGCCCTCCGCGTCCTGCGCCGGCACGCAGATGTTTTTGGCATACGTTGTATAAAGCGAAGCCGAGCCGCCGTTTAGTTCAATCGCCTTTTCAAAGGCCGCTTCCGCCTTGTCCATGCCGCCGCCCATAAAGTCAGGCGCGGCGGAGTAAAAATTAAAAAGCGTTTCAAGGATTAGCCCGTCAAAATAGGCGGGGTCAAGCTCCGCAGCCCGCTCCATCATTGCAAGGGAGCCTTCGACCATCTGCACCGCATCCGTGTCAAGCGGATTAAGCGCAAAGTTTGCAAGCGCGCCAGCGGAAGCCCAAAAGAGGGCGGCCGCATCTTCTTCTTTTGCTTGAGAGAGCGTCGCGCCCCGCGTTTCTTCCGAATTAGCGCCAAAGACGCGCTCTGAAAAGCCTTTATAGCGCAGGTCAAGGCCGTTAAGGGCGTAAGCGCTTCCGCGCTTGAAAAAATTGGAAGCCCTTGCGTACTGCGTGTTTTGCTCCCTAAACTGCGATGCGGGCAGCATTTCGGCAGCCCCCTGCACAAAGACGTTAGCGTATATAACATAAAGCTGTCCTGCCGTTATCGCAAGCTGCGCGTTGTCGGGGCTTTCCAGCATCATCGCCTCAACTAGCTTCAATATGACAGGAAAAGAATCGGCTACAAGCTCAGGGTCATTCTCGGACGTGAATGCCGCAAGCGCGCCGCCTGAGCCGCCGCTTTTACCGTCAGGCGCTATCATGTCGGCTATCGAATTCATCGCCATCTTTTGGATTGAGCAGGAAGCTGCAAGAAAGCAGAAAAGCGCAATCGCCGCCGCGCCGCGCATTTTTGATAGGCTATTCTTCATTACTTCAAAAGTATAGTGTTTTTTTTCTTTTTTTCAAGTATAGTAACAGAATATTATATCAGCATCTTGTCGGCGTTTTGCTGGGGGAATATGGACGCAAAAGCAAAAAACGCAAAAACTGACACTTTAAGCGCGGAAGCTGTAGAAAAAATTGCAGACGATTCCCGCATTCAAATCTCGGAAGTGTTTGCCGCCGTTGACGACCCCGCCTTAATCAGGGATTTCTTTACTTGCCTTTTTACCCCGTCAGAAATAAGGGAGTTTTCCCTGCGCTGGGCGCTTGTAA
>CAZDXD010000166.1:0-3177 GCA_964509415.1 uncultured Treponemataceae bacterium | reverse complement strand
GCGCGTCGCGGGAGGCCTGTTTTACTGATTCCGGATAATCCAGATAGCCGACATAAAGCAGATAGTCAAAAGCCGCCTTGTCGCCAAGGTCTCCCAGCGCTTTTATGATTGAAAGCATGAGCTCTTCGCTATAGGTTTTTCTCTGCTCGGTTTCCGAATTCAAAAGACCGAGGTAAATCGAAAGAGCCTGCGCGGCTTCGTTTGTGCCCATTGCTCCCAAGCAATTTATAACCGGAATCAGCTTTTCCGCATTTGCATTTTCTCCGCTTTGAATGCGGTAAAAATACTGCAACACCGACTGCGATGCTTGGTACCATTTAAGCTCGGTTAAAACCTCCATGGCGGACTGCAAAACAGGCTCCGCGTCAAGGTTTCCGCGGCTATCAAGGTCAAGCATTGAATTGAAGATAGACTCGGCAATTCCGCCGAGCTCAATGGAAGAAAGAGACTCTTTCTTCCGCGCGAAATCAAAGGCTGCCTGTGTTTTTGAAGGATTATTTTCGCTTATAATCGCCGCGACATTTTCGGCAAAACCGTCATCAAGCGAAAGAAGCGTTTTTTCGGCTTCCGCTGTAACGGAGGGGTCAAGATTTGCTGTCGCAGTGCGGAAAACAAGCGGGAAAACTTCTGAACTGCCTATCGCGGCAAAGGCGGACAAGGCTGCCTTCATAATTTCAGGATTAACGTATGCGCCTCTTTCGCAATCGTCCAAAGCCGCCGCTAGCCAGTCTTTAATAAAATTGAAGCCTTCGCTTTCAGGGGCTGAAAAAGCCGCGACAGCTTCAATAGCCGCGACCTTAACCTGCGCGTTTGAAAACAGGGTGAAAACTTCATAGACAGGCTCCAGAATCGAAGCGTCGCCGCCAGAAGTCGCGGCTTCTATTGCCAGGCAAGCCATATCCACAAGCTGCCCGTCTTCGCCAAGAAGATTGTACGAAGATATGACAAAATAAAGCGCGTCCTTATAAAGGGGGGTCATATTGACAGAAGGAAGCTTTGCCGCGCCAGAAAGAAGCTCAAGTTTTGTGCTTATGCCTGCCCGCGCGAAATTCCGCTGATAAGAAAGAACAACAGAATCATCCTGCGCAAAAACAGGAAAAACGGCAAAGGCCAGCAAAACTGCCGCCATCGGCAAAAAGGGGATTTTTCTTTTCATTATCGCGCGCATATACACCTCCTATTCATTCATCCGATACATTATACACAAAAGCCAGAATTTCGTTTTTCATTTTCGGGTCCATTTCGCTACACTCAAAATGAATAAGCGATGTGTTTTTTGCGGCATTGTAATCAGCGTCTCCTGAATCATAAAAACGGGCAACTTTGTCTGAATGTCATTTTGCGTTTCCGCCCCCGGAAATCCCCCTTGCTAAAAGCATTAAAAGCGTAAAGGCTTTCTAAAGAAGCCCTGCGACAGCGGTGCCAAGCGTTACAGCGTTGTCCACAGAAACAATTTCGTGCCAAATGCCGCGGTTAAGCGCAAGCTCCTGATAAAGATACGTTGAAACCCTGTCGCGCAGGCTGTGCGTTTTAAGGAAAGTTGTCCCCTCGCATAAAACGCAAATGGGCTTTGCAGGGTTAAAGCCTTTTCCGCTTTTTACAGCAGCCGCGCTTATGTTAATGGCGGCAAGCCTAGCGGCGCGATCAACAAAGGCATCAAGAATCCGGTAAGCGGCTTCCGCATCAAATTCCGTAGCGGAAGCAAAAATATGCCCTAGCTTTGTGTCTTTGCGGAAAGGTCCATAAAAGAACATATCCATGTCTTTAAGCTCAAGGGAATCAAGCACTAGAATTTCCGATGCCGCATTCGCGGAAAAAAGCCCTTCCCGCGCCGCCTCTTTAAGCGCAATCAAACCCAAAGGACCCAAAAAAACGCCTGAACACATTCGCTCGTAAGGCGCGGGCACATTCATCTCTTTAAGGAGTTCCTCGTCAAACCATGAGCGCGGCATTTTGTCTGACTTAGCGGATTCGCAAACTACAATCTGCGGCCCGAAATTCGCAGCTTCAGGGAGACAAGCGTTTTTGGGAATTTCGCCGCTTTCTATATACGCCGCATTTATGCCGGTGCCCAAAATAAAGCCTATATACGAATCATAAGCCTTGCCGCTTACGGCGGCGGAAGCGCCCGCGAGAAGGGCAGCCGATGTATCGTTTACAAGCGTAATTTTTTCGATATGCTTCCACTCCTTTGCGGCTAGGCTTTTGGCAAGGTTTTCCCCCAAGAGACAGCCGTGAATTTCAGGCGCGCTAACGCCCTTTGACATTTCGATTACCCTGCCGTCTCCGTTCGGCATTGCCGTAAAAGCGTAAGAAAAGCAAAACGCTATTCTAGAGGCGCGGTCTTTAAGATGAGAGAGGTTGTCTGCAATTTTGTCAAAAAATTCCGCCTTTGAATACTCGCGCTCAATTCCTGGCATCGCCGTTCTCTGCATATCAGAAATGGAAGGCACGCCTTCCGCATTGAACGTCACAAGACTTGACCTGAAATTTGTGCCGCCCGCGTCAATTACAATAATGGAAGCGTTTTTTGGAACAGACTCCGGCGGGCGCGTCCAAGTGGGAATCATGGGCATCGAAGACTTAAAGGAAGAGCTGGATGCTCTCTCATCATCCTTTAGCTTGAGCCCTTCTTCCATGTCAAAAAGGAGCGTAGAAACAGAAGCATGAATATCAGGAGATGCCGGCGGAAAACCCCGGCTTGACAAAAAGGCATTCACCGCATTCTGTGCATTCATAGATACCTCGCAACAATCAAAATGGAATATTTGCAGTATATCACATGACAACGGTTTGCGCCATTTAAGGCTCGCGCCGCTTTACAAAGCGCCTGTCCGCGCTTCAAGCCTATTCGCGCTCCTTTGAAACAAACTCCGTGTACTTTGGACGGAAAAGAATGTCAATGTCGCCGACAGGCCCGTTCCTCTGCTTTGCCACAATGAGCTTTGTTTCCACAACCTCCTCGCCCGTGCCGCGCTCCCTGTGAAGAAACATTACGACATCGGCATCCTGCTCAATAGAGCCTGACTCGCGCAAATCGGCAAGCGTGGGCATTTTCCCCTCGGCATCGCGCCTAACTTGAGAAAGCGCGACAACGGGAATGTTAAGCTCGCGGGCGAGAGCTTTAAGGGAGCGGGAAATTTCAGCTATTTGCTCGTGGCGGGGAAGAAGCGTGTT
>CAZDXD010000165.1:0-3177 GCA_964509415.1 uncultured Treponemataceae bacterium | reverse complement strand
AAGTGCTCTTGCGTAAAGTAGTTTTGCTCAATCTGATAGGGATAGTGCCCGTAAAAGTTCACGTCGTCCGCGCCAGGTATTTTTTGCGTGTAAAAAGGCCCTGTGCTCCCCGCGCGGCAGGCGTACTCCCACTCGGCTTCAGTCGGCAGGCGATACCCGTTAGCGCTCCTGTCCCAGCGGACAACCGCGCCGCCATCAAGGATGGTATAGGCGGGCGCAAGCCCGTCGCGGCGGCTCAATGCGTTGCAGAACTCGATCGCCTCAAGCCAGCTTATGTTCTCTACGGGGAGGGCGCCATCATCACCCTTAATAGAAGAAGGATTGCTCCCCATTACCTCACTCCAGAGCTTTTGCGTAACCTCGTACCTTGAAAGATAAAAGTCCGAAACCTGCACCCTGTGCTGCGCCTCGTCCGCGCCGCGCCAGTCTTCGCTTTCGGGGCTTCCCATCATAAACGAGCCGCCTTTAACAAGAACAAAGTCCCCGCCGGGAGGGGGATAATCCGCGCTGTTTGCTATAGCCATAAAGCACACCGCCATCAAAAAGAATATAAGAGCCTTTTTCACAATTCGCCGTCCTGCAAAATCATCTTGAACGCTTAAAAGACATAATAGCGGAAGGAGAGCGCGAATCGCAAATACTTTGTTTTTATGCGCTTTTATGCTTTTAAGGCATTGTTTATTGCGCTATACTTTTCCTATAAACTTCAATGCGGAGGCCTTATGGAGATTAGAGTGTTGCGCTACTTTTTAGCGGCGGCAAGGGAGGGGAGCATCACGGCAGCTGCGGAGTTTCTGCACATAACGCAGCCGACGCTTTCGCGGCAGCTTTCGGACTTGGAGGATGAGCTTGGCGTCAAGCTCTTTGACAGGGGAAGCCGCAAGATTCGCCTTACGCGCGAGGGGCTTCTATTAAAGAGGTCGGCAGAAGAAATTGTTGAGCTTGAAGCAAAGGCGCGCGCGCAGTTTCTTTCGGGCGAAGAGGAGCTTGCGGGCGAAATCTCCTTTGGCTGCGGGGAGCTTAAAAGCGTAACTGAGCTTGCCGCGCTTATGGCGGAGTTCCGCCGCGCGAACCCAAACGTAACGTACAGGGTTTTCAGCGGCAACGCCGACGACATTAAGGACAAAGTCGACAAGGGGCTTCTCGATTTTGCGCTTCTTGTTGAGCCTGTAGACGTTACTCATTGCGAATTTATAAGAATGAAAACAAAAGAGAAGTGGACGCTCCTCGTGCCCGAAGAATCCCCGCTTGCGCAAAAGATGAACATTGCGCCCGAAGACCTAGCGGGTCGCGACATTATCACTACAAGCCGTGAAAGCATGCAGAACCAGCTTGCAAACTGGCTGGGCCCTTGCGCAAAGGACGTGCGCTTTTGTGCAGAGGTAAACCTGCCTTACAACGCGAGCGTTCTTGTAAAAAGCGGAATGGGGCTTTTTTTGTGCCTTGACCTTGAATGCTCATGGCCCGGCATGAAGGCAGTGCCGCTTAGTCCCGCGCTTGAGTTCGGCTCCGTTATAGCGTGGAAAAAGGACGTTCCGCAGTCCCGCGCAGCAGAAGCGTTCGCCGCATTGCTGCGCGAGCGGCTAAAGGTAACATAAAGCAAAAAAGCGACGTTCTTCGCTCCTCCTAACTAGCCCTGCCGTTACACGCGCAAGCTATGCGCATACGCCCTGCGATGCGCTGGCTTTCCCAATAATCACCTCTCCGTCTGCGCCCGGTATGTTGCGGATAATCTCGCCAACGGCAGGCGCGGTAATCCTCCCTTTAAGCGGGTTTTTAATGCTTATAACCGGCGTTGAAATGACAGCGTCAACCTCGCTTCTTTCAAAGGAAAGGTCGGCTTCGTGCATTTCGCAGTTGCGGATTTTCAAGCCCTTGCAGTAGCAAAGAGGCTGCGTCCCCGTAATTACGCAGTTTTCTAGTGTAAGGTTCTCGCTGTACCACGCCAAGTATTCGCCTTTTACAATGCTGTTTTTTACCGTAACGTTTTTTGCGTGCCAGAAAGCGTCCTTTGTGTCGAACACGCAGTTTTCAAAGACGCAATCTTCTATATATTGAAAAGCGTACTTGCCTTTCATCTTGACGTTTCTAAAAAGAAGCTCGGAGGAGCGCATCATAAAATACTCGCTTTCGGCTGTAGTGTCTTCCATCTTTACGCGGCGGTTAAACCAGCCAAACTCAGGCGAGATAATGTCGCAGCCTGAAATTTCAATGTCGCTGCATTCGCGCAGGGCCTTTATCCCGTGCATCTTTGTGTCTGCGACTTTGACGTTCTCACAATACCACAGCGCGGCGCGGCATGTGGATGTCATTTCCGAGTTGGCAATCGACAAGCCGCGGTCATGCCAGAACGGATAGCGCAGGCAGAAAAGGCACGCTTCCGCCGCAATGTCGCGGCTTTCCTTAAACGCGCTTTCCCCGTCAGCGGGACCGTCAAACGTGCAGTTTCGCGCAAGAACACCGCAGCTTCCGTAAAGCGCGCGCTCAGCATCAAAGGTTTGGTTTTCAATAACGGTCATGTTTCAAATCTCCCGCCATTAAAAATACTTCAAGCACGAGGGAATATCAAATGCTTATCTTCTATAGATGTCCATAACCAAAGCGAATGCATCGTTGCCTGTCCCGCGTTGAATTTCTGCCTCAATACTTGACGGCACGCTTTCTTTTTTGTATACTGGTGATAATGGTTACTGTTAAACTTACAGAAAAAAAGACGCGCTTTTCAAAGCAGAGGGTTGCCCTGCTGGAGCTCCTTAGCTCGACAAAGGAGCACCCGACGGCGGCGTGGCTGTACCAGAACCTGCGCAAGGACTTCCCTTCGATCAGCTTGGGAACAGTTTACCGTAATCTTTCCCTCCTTGCTGAACAGGGAAAAATACAGATTTTGCGCAACGGCAGCGGCTTTGACAGATTCGACGCCAATGTTTCTGACCACAGCCACATTACATGCACAGTCTGCGGAAAGGTTGCGGACTTGGATTCGGAAATTCCAGGGGAGGACAACGCAGAAAGAATAGCGGAAGAGGCAAGCGGGTTTAGGGTCTTTTCGCACAAGTTGGATTTTTACGGGATTTGCCCCGAATGCCTCCGCGCCCAGGAAAACGCGGGGGAGTAGATAGAACTTTTACACAATTTGGAGGAGTTGCTATGAAATCAGTAAAGGGAACACAGACAGAG
>CAZDXD010000164.1:0-3204 GCA_964509415.1 uncultured Treponemataceae bacterium | reverse complement strand
TTTTCGTTTTGAAAGTCAGCTAACAGCTCTCAGCAGCTAGGAGGAAGTGAAAAAAAGGGCTTGCTATTTAGGGAATGGTATACTAGGTACGCATATGGCGCATATGCTAGGTAGTCATATCGCCAGATGGCTGGTTGAGTTCTTAAAGGAATCGTGCCGCATTCGCCCAAAAAATCGCCGCCTGCCTGCCGCCTGCCCGCGCAGGCGGGGCAGGCAGGTTTTTGCGCTGAAAAAATCGCTGCTTGCCTTTCCCTAGCCTCTCAGTTCTGAATCCCCCCTTGAGAAAGGGGGGCTTTAGGGCTAGAATGCATGGGTGTTTGAAATCCGCGTAGAGGCAGCCTTTTCCGCAGCGCATTATCTTTCGGACTATCACGGGCAATGCGAAAGCCTGCACGGGCATAATTACAGGGTTTTTGCCCACGCGCGCGGGAAAGAATTAGACAGCGGCGGGATGCTTTGCGACTTTGCCGTGCTTAAAGGCGCGCTGCGAAAGGCTTGCGCGTCGCTTGACCACCGCAACTTGAACGATTTGCCCTGCTTTGGCGGCAATCCTAGCGCCGAGCGCATTGCCTTCTATATTTACGGCGAGCTGAAAAAACAGCTGCCCGATGCCCCCGTTTTTGCCGTAGACGTTTTTGAAACGGAGACAAGCCGTGCCCGCTATATTCCCGATGATTGCCTTGGCGCTTAACGGAGGAGAAAAATGACAAACGTTCCTGATATTTTCGCTTCGCAGGTATTTAACGATGCCGTGATGAAAACGCGCCTTCCTAACGATGTCTACAAGGCGCTGCGCCGCACCATTTCGCTGGGAAAGCACCTCAATCTTGATATCGCAAACGTTGTAGCTTCCGCGATGAAAGAGTGGGCTGTAGAAAAGGGAGCCACGCACTTTACGCACTGGTTTCAGCCGATGACGGGCGCTGCGGCGGAAAAGCACGATGGCTTTATTTCTCCTGAGAGCGACGGCACGGTAATTATGGAGTTTTCCGGCAAGGAGCTTGTGCGCGGCGAGCCTGACGCTTCGAGCTTTCCTTCGGGCGGGCTTCGAGCAACGTTTGAGGCGCGAGGGTACACCGCTTGGGACCCGACTTCTTACGCTTTTGTCAGGGACGGCACGCTCTACATTCCTACGGCATTTTGCTCTTACACCGGCGAGGCGCTCGACAAAAAAACGCCGCTCCTTCGCTCCATGCAAGCGATAGACATTCAGGCAAAGCGCATTCTAAAGCTCTTTGGAAAGGAAGCAAAGCATGTTGACACTACCGTAGGCGCGGAGCAGGAGTATTTTCTTATTGACAAGAGCGTGTACCTCAAGCGCCCCGACCTTGTCTACTGCGGAAGAACGCTCTTTGGCGCGCCGCCTCCGAAGGGGCAGGAGCTTGAAGACCACTATTTCGCTTCCATAAAGCCGCGCGTTGCCGAGTTTATGCGAGACCTTGACGAGCAGCTTTGGCGATTCGGGATTGTTGCAAAGACAAAGCACAACGAGGTAGCCCCCGCGCAGCATGAGCTTGCTCCCGTTTTCACTTCCATTAACATAGCGGCAGACCATAATCAGCTTACAATGGACTTGATGAAAACAATCGCGGACAAGCACGGCATGGTTTGCCTTCTGCACGAAAAGCCCTTTTCGGGGATAAACGGAAGCGGAAAGCACAATAACTGGTCAATTTCTGCCGACGGCGTGAATCTGCTTGACCCTGGCGAAACCCCCGCCGACAATGCGCAGTTTCTCCTGTTCCTTGCCGCGCTTATTGCGGCTGTGGATGACTATCAGGACTTGGTGCGCGTAAGCGCCGCAAGCGCGGGCAATGACCACAGGCTCGGCGCAAGCGAAGCCCCGCCCGCGATTGTTTCAATCTTTCTTGGAGAGGAGCTCACTGAAATACTTTCGCGCCTTGTGAACAACAGGGAATACAAGGGCAAGGGGCGCGTCCTCATGGAAATAGGCGCCGCCGTTCTTCCGCATTTTCCAAAGGACAACACGGACAGGAACCGCACCTCCCCTTTCGCCTTTACGGGAAACAAGTTTGAGTTTAGAATGCTGGGCTCTTCGGCTTCCGTTTCAGAGCCGAATGTCGTGTTAAATACGATTGTAGCCGAAGAGCTTTCGCGCTTTGCGGACATCCTTGAAGAAAGTCCAGATTTTAACAGCGGCTTGAAGGCCGTGATTGTCAGCGCTATAAATGAGCACAGGCGCATTATCTTTAACGGCGACGGCTATTCAAAGGAATGGGAAGAGGAAGCCGCGCGGCGCGGGCTTTTGAACCTGCGCACAACCCCTGAAGCGCTTAAAACGTTGCTTGATGAAAAAAACATCGCAGTTTTCAAGAAGCACGGCGTTTTTTCGGAAACTGAATTGCGCTCGCGCCATGAGGTTATGCTTGAAAATTACAGCAAGGTAATCCGCATTGAAGCGCGCACCATGATAGAAATGGCAAAAAAATACGCAATCCCCGCGGGGATTCGCTGGCAAAAAGAATTGGCGGATGCAATAGCCGCACTTAAAGCGGCAGAGGCACCCGTGCCCGACAACGAAAAAAACCTTCTTGCCGCTGCAAGCAGCCTTATAAATGAAATAATGGCGCGCCTTTCAATCCTTGAAAGCGCGGCGGACTGCTCGCGCAATTTCACCTCTGCGCAAGACGAGGCGGACTTTGCGCGGAAAGAGATTTTTTCCGCAATGGAAGCGCTGCGCGTTCCGGTAGACAGGCTTGAGCAGATTGTCCCGCCCGCGCTCTGGGTTCTTCCTTCATGCGGGGAAATTCTTTCAAGCGCGGACTAGCGCCTTTCCGCCCTTTATCAGCGGCTGCCTTTTGCCGATATTCGCTTTAGGGATTTTGCAGCGAATGTTGAGAAAAGTAAGGCTCGTCTCCCCGCGCGGAAATGCGGTTGAAATAGGCGGGGACGCGCCCGTTTCAATTCAGACAATGTGGAAAGAGCCTCTTATAGGCGCGGACCTTGATGCCGTGGCGGAAAGGCTTAAATGTCTTAGCGACATAGGCTGCAATATTGTGCGCTTTGCCGTGCCCGACATGGAAAGCGCCGCGCTTCTTTCAAGCCTTGCAGAGATTGCGCCCATGCCGCTTGTTGCTGACATTCACTTTGACTACAGGCTCGCGCTCCGCTGCCTTGAAGGGGGCATCGCCAAAATAAGGATAAATCCCGGAAACATTGGCTCAAAAGAAAACATTAGGGCTG
>CAZDXD010000163.1:0-3206 GCA_964509415.1 uncultured Treponemataceae bacterium | reverse complement strand
TTGGCAATCGCATCTGTGTCCTCGATGGCGGCCTTCTCGCCAATTTCGGGCTTGCCGCCGGCGCCGCGCCCGCCTGTAAGCTTTTGCCCAATGCCTAGACGCGTGGAGGCCTTGGAATAATTTAGCGCCTGCACGTCAGTGTTGACAGAGATAAAGTCAACCTTGCCAATTCCGCTGTCAATCATTCTGTTAATCGCATTGCAGCCGCCGCCCCCGGCCCCGATTACCTTGATTATAGTCGGCTCTGTTTCCCTTACAGCTGGTCCCAATTCCCTGCTCTGCACAACCTCAATATTCATCATTTCCTCCCACCTTTGAGTATTCCTACTATACTATACTAAAAGAATTCTTTAAACCAGTTTTTTACAAGCGCCAGCACAGAATTTGACTGCGGCTCCCTTTGAGGCGTCTCTGTGCTTGATGCCAAAAACTTCTCGTAAGAGTTAAGCACAAGGCCTATAACGGCGGCGTATTCCGGGCTGCGATACTCGCCTAGCTCGCCCGCGAGAGAGCCCAAAATGCCTGGAATGCCTATCCTCACGTTCGGCGTTCCAAACACTTCCCTTGCCAATTCCGCAATGCCCGAAAGATTAGCCCCGCCGCCTGTAAGCACAATGTTTCCTCCAAGCGATTGCGTATCGGCTACAGCAGCCACCTTCTCGCGAATAAGCGAGAAAATCTCGGCCATTCGCGGCTGAATAATAGCGCATATTTCAGATTGCGGAATCTGAATGGGCGGCCTGCCTCCAAAGCCTGGAATCATCACGTCAAGATCTTCATCGATTAGCGGCTCCCAGCAGTATCCCGCCTCGCGCTTTATCTTTTCTGATATTTCCATGGAAAGGCCCTTCACCTTAGAAATATCGCTTGTAACGTAATCGCTGCCAATCGGCAAGAATGTGGTAAGCTGCGGCGCGCCGTCAACAACATAGATAATGTCCGTTGTGCCTGCGCCAATGTCAATAAGAAGAGAGCCCGCCTCGCGCTCCTCAGCCGTCATAATCGATTTAGTCTCGGCAAGGCTCCCCAGCATATACTCATCCGCTGAAATCTCCGCACGGCTCACGCACTTTAGAATGCCCTGAATTGGCGTAATCGAGCTCGTTATAATGTGAACCTTAGCCTCAAGGCGCACGCCAATGCGGTTGCGCGGATCCTTGATGTCATCCTCATCATCTACAATGTACGACTGTGGAATAACGTGGATTACCTGCCTGTCTAGGGGGAACTTGTAAGCGCGGGCCACCTCAATCGCCCTCGCCATATCCTCAGCTTGAATTTCGTAATTTTGCTTTTTGTGCGGGAGGGCCACGCTTCCGCGCGAGTTGATGGACTCAATGTGAGAGCCGACAAGTCCCACTGTGCAGCGCTGAATTTCAACGCCGCTCATCATCTCGGCAGCCTCCGTTGCCTGAGATATGGCGCGAACCGTGGCCTCCATATTCACGACAACGCCTTTCCGCAGGCCCGTAGAGGGCGCAGAACCTATGCCGGTTATCTGAAAGGCTCTGTCATCAGAAACCTCGCCTATAACGGCCCTTACCCTGCTTGTTCCTATGTCAATTCCAGAAACAAAACCGCCCAAAACTTAAAACTCTCCCCCACCCAAAAAAAAACAAGCGCTATAGATCAAAGCCTAGTTCGAAACGTAGGCTACAGTGCCAGCCCTAATGTCAATCTCCCGCACATCAGCATTGAGCTCATCCACAACGTCTAGAACCAACATCATATACTGTAACGCGTCGGCATTCAATGCCTTATCCGTTCTTACGGGGATTGCCGTGTGCACAGGGTAAAGAATGAGGTCATAGTTGCCGTACGCCTTCGGATCAATCTTAATCTCCGAGACTGAAGCAAGAAGGCGCGGGCTATTAGTTATAAGCTCCTCAAGCTGCCTTAAAAGGGGCTTGAGCTGCACGTTTAGGGAGCTACCCGGCACGGGGTTAGTCATGTTAATCCCCGTTATTAGAGGAAGCTCCCGCGAGCTAGATCCAGCCCCCACCCTAAAAATCACGCCGTCCCTGTCAATCTCTACGGGCACAGAGCGGCCCTCAAACTCGCCTACAGCGACAGCCACGGGCACGCGCTCCGTAACGGAAACAATGACGCGGTCGGGGAATCTCTTGCGTACGCTAACATGAGAAAAAAGCGGGCTGTACCTTAGCTTTTTTTCCGCGGCGGCTGCGTTAAAGTCGCCCCACCTGGCATCCTGCCTTATGCCGGCTATTGCAAGAATCTCGTCAGCGCTAATTTGTTGCTGCCCGCTCACATCAACAGAAATATACGAGGAGCCGGGCGCAATTATAATGTAGCAAAGCCCAACTACAACAAGGACGCACAATAGGGCTACGCCTAAAATCCTTAAAAGGGGGAAGTCCCTTTCTTTTCGGCCCTCGCCGCTAATCGCAATGTTAATCACGCGTCACTCTCCTTTTTTCGCGATACGTTCAAAATGAAGCCACATATTGAAAGCGTTACAAGAAGGGATGAGCCTCCAGAAGAAAAAAACGGAAGAGGCACGCCCGTTGACGGAAAAAAACGCACAATAACGCCGCAGTTCATAATGGACTGAAAAAATATAATAAATGTGCAGCCTAGCCCTAAAAAGCATTCAAAGCGGTTTGCAGACTTTAAGCTGATTGACGCCGCTTTTAGCGTAAAAATGACGAGCAGGCAAAAATAGAAGAGCACGCCAATAAAGCCCATCTCCTCGCCCCATACGGCAAAGATAAAGTCCGACTGCACTTCAGGGATGCTCGAAATCTTGCGCACGCCGTTTCCAAGCCCGCGCCCCCAAAAGCCGCCCTCCGAAAGCGCGGTAATCGCCGCGTTCACCTGATAGCTCGCTCCTAGCGGATCCTTTTCGGGCTGCAAAAACGAGAGAATGCGCTCAATCCTATATTCTTCCGTTAAAATCATCAGCACAAAAAACGGGAATACAATCAAGAAAAAGCGCACAAACCACGAGATGCCCACATTCGCAATGAAGAACATTATGGCGGCAATCAAAAAGACAAAAATCGCCGTTGAAAGATTTCGCTGCAAGTACACAAGAAAGATAAACACGGCGCACATAAACGCCGCGGGATAGATGGAGACTCTAGGCTCATCGAGGCGGTCGCTTTTCTTTTCAAAAAGATTGGCAAGAAATAGCACCGAAACAATCTTTACAAGCTCCGAAGGCTGAAATGTCATCGGTCCTATGC
>CAZDXD010000162.1:0-3211 GCA_964509415.1 uncultured Treponemataceae bacterium | reverse complement strand
CCGAGTACCTGCGCCTTACGAGAGCGCCGCTCTGCCGGGTGAGCTAAGTTGGCTTTTTGCAAGCCGCGGTGCGGGCTTGCTACAGTGTCATTGTGGCAGAAAATCCGCAGCAGGTCAAGGGAGAGGCAAAAGCTGTTCCAATAAGCAAAAATTTTGTGAAAGAATCTTGACACTACTCGCTGTCTAGATGATACACCATCTTGATTTTATTTCACCGCTGATTTACCTTAGACGGAGGAGGACAAAAGTAAAATGAAAAAAACGATTGCTTCTATTTTTGCGATTATGATGATGATTTCTTTCGCGTTCGCAGGCGGCTCGAAGGATGGAGGGCGCTCTGCCTCGGCGGGCTGGCGCAGCTTGCGCGTTTCAGCGGGCGGCGCGTCAATGCGTTATCGCCTATATGACCCCGCCGCAAACGGATACGAGGGGACGAGCTTTCCGCTAGTGCTTTACCTTCACGGGGAAAACGGGGCGGGCAATGACAACGAGGCGCAGCTAACCGCCGACTTGGGGGCTTCGTTCTTTGCAGACAAGGTGCGGCAAGACGCCTATCCCTCGTATGTGCTGGCTCCGCAGAACGCAAATGCCGACTGGACATCCGATGAAACGACGGCGCTTGTAAAGCAAGCCCTTGATGAAGTGATTGCAAGCGAAAGCGTCGACAAGAATAGAATCTACGTTGTAGGTTTTTCTTCAGGGGCTACGGAAGCGTGGAAGCTTCTTTTGGAGTATCCTGACCTCTTCGCGGCGGCAATCCCCTGCGCCGGGCAGGTTCCAGCCGAATACTACAGTGACGGCGCAGCCTTTGCCGCATTGAGGAACACCCCGGTGTGGACTTTCCACGCCGCCGATGACAATGTGGTCCCTGAAAGGGAAACGGCGAGAGCCATTGAGGCCTTAAAAGCTGCCGGCAACAACGCGACTCAGTATGAGGTGTTTACCGCAGGCTCAGTTATCCCCGCCCACGATGTCTGGGTTCCCGCTTTTATAAACACGGGCACAGCCTACAACTGGATGTTCCAGCAGAGTTTGGAAAAGACGGCGGGCGGGACAATAGACCCCTCCATGACATTCACCAGCGCGAAGCTCTCTGACAGCCTTACACGGGTGAACGATTATTTTCTTGGAAATATCTGGGTTATCGATGCAGGTGATGAGGCGATTGTTATCGACACTGCCATGGGCGGCTTTGGCGGGGCTGACCTATACGCCTATTTAAGGGACAACGTTTTTAGCAACCCTGACGCTGAAATTTCAGTCTTTCTTACTCACAACCACGGCGACCATACTATGGGCATTCCCTCGCTTGCCGCATCCGGGAAGCTAAAGCGGGTTTATGTGGGGGCGAATGACATTGAAGGTCTTGAAACCACCATGGCGGGGTTTGGCTGCGACATCTCCGACAAGATTGTTGGCGTGAAAGACGGCGACAGGATAACTGTTGGCAGTGAAGCCATCGATGTGGTTGACACGCCCGCCCATACGCCGGGCTCCTTGTGCTTTTTCTGGAACGGGGCGGTGTTTACGGGCGACTCCATCGGGTCAGGGTATCTCTGGATGTTCACCTATGTTGACGAGATTCTCCCCTCCATTCAGCATTTGATTGACGAGATGGAAAGGCGCGGCGTTGAAACTATCTACAGCGGGCACTACGAAAACTATGAAACCTTTACCATTGACTACGCAAGGGATATTCAATCCTGCGCGCAAGGGATTTGCGATGGCACTATTCCCTATCGCATTTACACGAGGCGAGTAGGCGCTGTGGGGACATTCAATTCCGGGAATATCTTCTTTGACTTGAATATGATCAACACTCCGTAAACGTTCGCGCTTTATATTCTTGAGAATAGAGTTAAAGGGATTCAGCTCATAGCTAATAGCTATGAGCTGAATTTCCCCACATCCGCGGTTTCTTCCAAGTAATGCTCTTCTTCTGAAAGCCAAGGGAAAAAGTCAATGCCGGTTATCTCTTCTACTGTGTCGATGGGAACGGCATATGCGTAAAAATCGCTGGCGGGCGAGTCCACTTTCCGCGGCAGGTTGCTATTCGGCATAATAAAGGCAATCCCCTTTTTTTCAGGGGAAACTGCGTCAAGAATCACCTTAAAGAAAAAGTCAGGGACGGCAACCTTGCTCTCCCCGATTGTCTCATGCTCCCCGTCTAGAAAGATAGGCCCTGTCACAATGAGGAGCGCCTCATCTCGCAATGCCCATTCCCTTATCTCTTTTTCAAGGTCGGCCCACGGGCCGCGGTTAAGGGCGGGCGTTTGCGGCGCAATATTTGTCATGAAAAAGCAGTCCCGCATGGCGTCTTCGGAAAAGCGCATGTCAGCGGCGGGGGCAAGATGACCGCGGTCATAGCCTGAACCCTTGTAATCATCGGGCTCTGCGCTCTGTTCGGCGATTGTCCTGTCTGCGTAAAAGCGACTTGAGCGCCTAGCGCGGATTTCCGACACTTCCTCCGCTGTAAGCTCGTAGGCTACCCACTCTGATACTTTAAGCTCCTCGCAATACTTAAGCGTAAAGCCGTTATACTCATAGACCGCGCTGCTCCCCGCGGGGATAGCAGGAATTTCCGGCAGCTCCCCAATGCCTGCGGGAAAGAAAAAAAGTCGCAGCGCCAAAAAAAGCGCTAAAAGCCCCGTGTCAGCCAACAGTTGCTCCGCCTCGCGTTTCGCTGCCGCTTAAAGCGGCAGCGGCGCGGTTAAACTTCAAAAACATGGTTTTCTTCTATTAATCTGTTAAATTCCTTAACGGGAAGCGGTTTTGAAAAATAATATCCCTGTATAAGGTCGCAGGCAGTTGTTTTAAGAAAATCCACGTGTTCTTTGGTTTCAACGCCTTCGCACAGAACTTTGATGTTAAGTTTTGCCGCCATATCTATGGCGCTTGTAAGCACAATTTTATCTTTTTCGCTGATTTTTTCGCTTTCGGGAAGAAACCCCTTGTCCATTTTTACAATATCAAATGGAAACTCCCGCAGCAAAATCATGGAAGAATGCCCGGAACCGAAGTCATCAATCGAGATTTTGAATCCTTCCTGCTGCAACGTGGAAAAGACGGCGGTAGCCGCTTTAAGATTTTCAAGCAAAACGGTTTCTGTCAGCTCAAATTCAAGCAGCTCCGGCGGAATATTATGCTGCTTTATAAGCGCGAGCAGGTTTTTGGCAAATTCTTTAGATTGAAGGTGCACGCCCGACACATT
>CAZDXD010000161.1:0-3217 GCA_964509415.1 uncultured Treponemataceae bacterium | reverse complement strand
ATATCGCTTGATGAAAAAAAGACGCGCGACATAATATGCGCAGCAGGCAAAAATGTACCCGACCATGCTGGCCTTGCTGCCGCAAACATAGAGAGACGCAAGAGCCAAAATGAAAAAAAACGCCTTCGTCCCTTTCCCAATGCCCAATGAAAACACAACAAATGTGAGGAGGGAAAGCTTGTCTCCCAGAGCTTGGTACGAAACCGTGAATTTAGAATTGTGAACAATCCCGGAAATCCATATGGCGCCCCTTAAATTAAAATGAGACTCTACCGCCGCGCCGTAAAAGAAAAGCAAGAAAAAAAGCGGCAAGACAAGAAGGACTAGAGCCCCCAAGATTTTTTTAGGGTTGGCGTATACATACCGCCAAAAGACCTTATTGCTGGCCGTGATAAAAAGCGCAAGGTTTATGCTGAGCCCTCCGAAATCTGTCAAGACGCTGTAGTTGTCAAGCCCGTAAAGCTCCCCGACATTCAGCGCCGCCACAACGATTGTGTACAGTATAATCAATAAAACAAGCCAAAAGCTCAAGGTTCTTTTGTTCAGGGTGAGCATCCCAGTCAGTATTACAAAGACGGATATTATCGCCGCAGCTATGTACGGATTTGTGTCCGGCAAGCCTGTCAGCATTGCCATCCAGCGCCATTCAATGACAAAAAAGAAAATAAACGCAAAAAGCAGGGAAAAGCGCAAAAAAAGCGCGCTGCTTTTGCCGCCAGCAACTTCCCTTATTGTCATTATAGCCTTCTCCCCCATGCTAACCCATTCGCTTGCCGCTAGGCAAGTGCTCTTTCAGCCGAATGCACGGCTTCAATCCAACAACTTGCCATAGATGTTAAAGAGTTTTTATCCCTTCTGTCAACCAGTTGAATTCTTATTTAGGAAAACGTTGATTGACAGTCTAAAACCGCCGCAACTTTAGGGCAGCCGCAAAAAAGCGGCAATCCTTTATCGCTTTTGTCTAAAAGCGGGCCGCTTTGGGGCTTTTGTCCCTGAAAAGGCGGCCTTTAAGCGACTTCCAACCTCTGCGAGCTTGCGCTTTCACTCGATTGCGCAAGCTCGCTTCCTGCAAGGCCAAAGCCGCATGGGGGCATATGTGACGCAAGAATAGCGAAAATTGAAGCCAAGATGCTGAAGCGGAGCTGGCAAAGAAGCCCGCCCTAGCGTCTTGTTGAAAGTCCTTGTCTCTTGTCCTTGAATCTTTAATCTCTTTCAATTTAGCTTTAAATTTGCTATAATGCGCCAGCAAAACCAAAGGTGGATTGAGAATGACGTTAAGTCGGCAAATTGAAAGAATTAAACTGAGGCTAAGGCTCGAAATCGTGCAGATGCTCAACTATGTCCGTTACCGCCCGAAGGCGATTGCCGAGGTGCCGCCTGAGCATTACTTGAGCATCGCGTGCATCGTAAAAAATGAGGGCATCTACATTAGAGAGTGGATCGAGTACCACCTGTGGGCAGGAGTCGAGCATTTTTACATATATGACAACGGCTCGACCGACAATACAAGGGATATCCTTGCCCCGTATATCCAAAGCGGGGTTGCAACGTATCACTATTGGGTTGTGGAAGAAAAAGGGTGGTGGGGAAGCCAGCAAATTCGCGCGTACAATGACGCGCTCGCCCGCTACAAGTACTGCACAAGATGGCTAGCCCTAATCGATGCGGATGAGTTTTATCGCGCTTTCAGACGAGGGGAAAGCGCGATTTGGCAACGGGAGGGGGGTATATAACTTTTTAAAGCAATACGAGCAATGCCCCGGCATTGCCATAAACTGGATTTGCTTTGACTGCGGAGGACATGAAAAACCCCCCGAAAGAGGCTACGTTATTGAAAACTACACACGCGCCGATAAAGATCAAAACTCGCCCAGAAACAGGACCGTTAAATCAATTGTACAGCCGCCACAGGTTAAATTCTGTCCAAACCCGCACTTTTGCGTTTACAGGCGCTTTCAAAAGGCAAGGAATGAAAACTTGCGGCCGGTAAAAGGGGCTCGTGCAAAGGCCAGCTCAACTCATCTTGCAAGGATAAACCACTATTACTCCAACAGCAAGGAGGAGCACTTGATAAAGAGGAAGGTGCGAGGATATGCTTGGGACTGGCGAACAGCTATCATTAAAGAGTATGTGGATTTCCCAGAATGGAAAGCCGATGACAGCATGAAGGAGGCTGCCGAAGCCTTGCGCGACAAGGGAGTGCCAGAGACCTATGGCAACTCTTATCCAACCCAATCCGCTAGAAGCTGCTGAATTTGACATTAGAGGAGACGCAATAGGGGCTCAAGGTTCTGTTCTAATGAAACGCTGATTGATTAACGCGTTTTCCCTTTTTCTGGCGAAGAATGCCCTCTATAATATAGAAGAAACATCAAAACAAGGCAGGCTGGACATGGGACAGATGGCATTTACAGACGCGGAATACGCAAATCGCGCGGCCAAGCTCAGCAAGGCTTGCCCTAAAGGGCATCGCCTCGCTGGGCAGCTCGCCTCTGGCGAGCAAGCATCTAGCGGGATTGCTGTATTGCGCAGCGAACTCAAAGCATAGCTTTGAGTTCGCTTCAAGCGACTTGGATTCCAAGCTACCAAGCTCTGCAAGCCGTCCAAGATCAGCAAGGCTCCACCACAAGGGTGTCGCCTCGCTGGGGCAAGCCTCCGGCTCGCAGGGCAGACTGCATTACCTCAATTCTATAATCGCGCCCTTGTCAGCGGAGGTAACGTGAGCAGCGTATTTTACCAGAGCAGGCCCGCATGGATTCACTACCGGCTTCCACCTCTTGTGGCGCTCCTCTAGCGCTTCAGCCGACACGTGCAACTCAAGGCTTCTTGCCTTTATGTCTATGCTAATCTCGTCGCCGTCCTCAACCAGCGCTATCGGACCGCCGACGGCAGCCTCAGGCGATATGTGCCCTATGCACGGGCCATGCGTAGCTCCTGAAAAGCGCCCGTCTGTAATGAGCGCGCAGTCAGAGCCCATGCCGCGCCCCATGAGCAGCGAGGTGGTAGAAAGCATCTCGCGCATTCCCGGCCCGCCCTTAGGCCCTTCATAGCGAATAACGATTACCGTCCCCTTTGTTATCTCGCCTGCGGAGACGGCCTTGTCGGTTTCTTCCATAGAGTTAAAGACGCGCGCCTTGCCCGTAAAGCTCATCATGTCTGCGTTTACGCCCGACTGCTTTACCACCGCGCCGTCAGGCGCAAGGTTGCCGTAAAGCAC
>CAZDXD010000160.1:0-3259 GCA_964509415.1 uncultured Treponemataceae bacterium | reverse complement strand
CGTAGAGCACCGCGTCCACACTTTCCGCAACGGGCTTTAATTTTTCTAAAGCCTCTGTGTTCCCGTGCCCGTCAGATATAACGAGAAGCTTCATGTTGCTTTTCCTCCTTATTAAAGGGTGATTTATTCACTTTTTAAGCGCCTTTAGGCAGTCAAGAAGCCTGCGCATATCTTGCGGCAATCCTATGGTGATTCTCGCAAAGTCCTCCAAGAGCGACGCTCCCCCTCCATCAGATGAAGAGGAAGAGCCAAAGACGCGAATCAGAAAGCCCGCCCGCTTTGCTGCCTCGTAGACTTCGCAGGCCTTCATGCCGGGCTTGCGCACAAAGACAAAGTTAGCTTTAGAAGGCAGCACTTCCCAGCCCGCGCGAGCTAAGCCGTCTGCAAACTCATCGCGGGTTGCGGCAATCTCGCGGCATATTCGCTTGTAGTATGCTGCGTCGGAGCAAGCCGCAATGCCTAACGCTTGCGCGATTCTGTCTACAGGAAAGTGATTGAATGAGTTTTTAGCCGTTTCTAGCGCTTTTATGTTCTCGGCTGAACTCACCGCAAAGCCCAATCGCAAGCCCGCAAACGAAAAGCTTTTAGAGAATGTTCTTATTATAATGAGATTAGGAAAGTCTTCGATTAAAGGGATTGCCGTTTCCCCGCCAAAGTCAATGTAAGCCTCGTCAACGACAATGGTGCAGGTAGGGTTGTTGCGGCTGTATTCTTCCATAAACTCCCGCAATTCCGCAATCTCCATAAAAATCCCTGTAGGCGCGTTGGGATTGGGGAAGATTGCGCCCGCGCTCTTGACTGCCGCCATCGCGCTCGCGTCAATGGAATAATCATCTTTTAGCGGCACGGTCTTGACGGGATTGCCGTAAAAGCCCGCGTAGACGGGATAAAAGCTGTAAGTGTATTCGGGGAACACAACGGGGAGGGCGGGGTCAAAGAATGTGTAAAAAACGAAGGATAGCACCTCATCGGAGCCGTTGCCCGCAAAAACCATGTCAGGCGTTACCCCGCCGCCTAGCATTGCAGCAATTGCCCGCCGCAAGTCGAGAGAATCGGGGTCAGGGTAGAGGCGCAAGGTGTCAGCTGAAAACTCCTCTAGCTCCTTTTCTACGGCGGGAGAGGGCGGGTAGGGGTTTTCGTTGGCATTTAGCTTGACGTATTCCCCCGCCGGCTGCTCCCCCGGCACGTACGGGTGAAGCGCGTGAAACCTGCTAGACAGCATGAGGGTATTGTACTGGGTTTTCTTCTCATTGAAAAGGGATTTCAGTTATCAGTTATCAGTCGGCAGTTGGCAGTCTCTGGGGCAAGGCAAGCAGCCTGCCGCAAAGCTTTCGCCAGAAGCTTGCCTGCCCAGCGAGCCGACGGCGCGATAGCGACGGAAGGCTTGCTGGATCGCGCAGCGAACTCACAGCGCAGCTGTGAGTGAGCATCTAGCGGCTTGGCTGCGCGATACGCAAACCGCCCATCCAGGGAGAGTAAATAGCCTATTTACTCTGAATAAATAGCCTATTTACTCCTCGTGAATCGGCGGCTGACGTTTTGCAAGTGCGAATTATTCTCAATAATGCCTTGCCATTTGCTTGTCCGCGCGTCTAAGCTCTCAAGTTCCAAGCTCTAATCTAGACACCCCCTGCCTTGCCCCCATATAATCGCCCCATGAAGGCCATTATTCTTGCGGCAGGCTACGGCACGCGCTGCCTTCCCGTAACAAAAACCGTCCCGAAGGAGCTTTTGCCAATCGGGTGCGTCCCCGCCATTCAATTTATCATAGACGAGCTGGTTTCCTCATGTATAACCGATGTTGTCGTTGTCTCTTCGAGGCGCAAAAAGGCGCTTGAGGACTACTTTGACAGGGAAATTGAGCTTGAGGCGGCTCTTAGCGCAGGCGGCAAGGAGGCAGAGCTTTCCAAAATTGCTAGACATGAGCTAAACGCCGTCTTTGTGCGACAGGAGCGCATGATGGGCACGGGGCACGCCTTGCTTTCCGCAAAGGCCTTTATAGGCGATGAGCCCTGCATTGTCGTCTATCCCGACGATCTGCACATTGGAAGCCCGCCGCTTTCGCTTCAGCTTGTCCGCGAGTATGAGCGTACGGGGTGCTGCGTTTTATCTTCTATTGAAATGGAAGGCGATGTTTCGCGTTACGGCGTGCTTGACGTAAGGCCCGACGGCAAGGTGGCCGCCATTGTAGAAAAGCCCTCAGCCGGAACCGAGCCTAGCCGCGAGGTCTCCATTGGCCGCTATCTTGTTACGCCTGAGTTTTTTTCTTATTTGGAGGAAGGCTGGCAGCTTCACCTAGAAAAAGCCAAAGCTGAAGGCAGAGAGCCGGGCGAGTATTACCACATTTACGCGCTCAATAAGCTTATGGAGCAAGGCAAGGTTGTACGCAAGATAATCGAAGGCGAGCGCCTTGACACTGGCGATCCCGCGGGCTACCTTGACGCCATACTGCGCTACGCCGAGACACGCCCAGAGCTGCGGGCGGTGCTGGAGAGGCGGGGCTCAGGGCTTAAGCCTATAGGGTAGGGCAAGCCCGCCTTCCTATTTGTCAACCTTGCGCAACAGCATGGCGCAGGCGCAAACGGCCAATGCAAGAATTGCCGCCAGCGGTAGCAGATTTTTAAGCTGAAACGCGCTGTCCACCATTAGCTTATATCCCCATGAGGCAGGAAAAATCTTTCCTGCCGTTTCGAATGCCTTTGGCAGCAGCTCAATCGGGAACATAATGCCAGAGAGCATGATTGAGGGCAAGAAAACAATGATGGAAACCATAGAAGTTTTTGCCTGATCTTTTACAGCCAAGCCAATTATGCTGGCTATGCCAAGCGATACGGCAATAAAGGCGGCAAGGACGGCAAAATGCCTGCCCGGACTGTCCGGCAGTTCGGCATTGAAGGCAAGCGGCGCGGCAAAATACAGAATTGCGCTCATGATAAACAAGTGGATGCACGCCGAAATGTTTGTCAAGGCAAGGCCGAAATGCAGCGGCGCGCCATTTGCCTTGTAAACCTTCTTTATGTCGCTGCTGTAAATTTCAACAAGCGAGGGCGGCACGCCAATCAGCGCGCCCATTGTCACGCCAAAAACCGTCATGGACTGGATAAGCGTCTGCCTTGATTCAGGCATGACCGAAGTGAAAATCCCGCCCATAATCGCAAAGAACAAAAGAGGAACAATGTAGCAGGCTATGAGCGCTTGTTTGCCGCGCATATCCAGCTTCCACTGCAAGAAAACCCCGTATAGAAATGCATTCATTTTT
>CAZDXD010000159.1:0-3263 GCA_964509415.1 uncultured Treponemataceae bacterium | reverse complement strand
AGCTTTTGATGGTTTCGGGCTTTGACAAGTATTTTCAGATTGCGCGCTGCTACCGTGACGAGGACGCGCGCGGCGACAGGCAGCCTGAGTTTACGCAAATAGACATTGAACAGAGCTTCG
Organism: uncultured Treponemataceae bacterium; assembly: GCA_964509415.1. Classification (GTDB taxonomy): domain Bacteria; phylum Spirochaetota; class Spirochaetia; order Treponematales; family Treponemataceae; genus Avitreponema. Next base: position 3,143 of record CAZDXD010000159.1, on the reverse strand, counting down.
TCTCCCGCGATGATATTCTCTCGCTCACAGAAGCTCTAATGCGCCGCGTGTTTGCGGAAACTCTCTCTGTTGCCTTGCCAGAACGCTTCCCGCGCCTTTCGTATGAAGAAGCGATGGACCTTTACGGCACGGATAAGCCCGATTTGCGCTTTGAAATGCAAATGCAGGATGCCGCCTTTCTTGCTGCAATGACAGATGAGGAAAGCCCTTTCCGCGCCTTTGCTGATGCGATAGCTCAAGGCGGCAAGGTGAAGGCGTTAAGGGTGCCGGGTGCCGCCGCGCAATACAGCAGAAAAAAGATTGAAGAGCTAGAGGCCGCCGCGAAAGTGTACAAGGCAAAGGCTCTCTATTGGATGAAGGCAGCCGCAGGCGGCGCGCTTGAGGGCGGAATAAGCAAATTCTTTGCAGGCAGGGAAGCTGAAATACGCGCCGCGCTCGGCGCGGAAGAAGGCGACCTATTGCTTTTTACAGCGGACGCAGACGGCAAGACAGCCTGCGCCGCGCTTGGGGCTGTCCGCTCCAAGCTGGGCAAGGATTTAGAGCTTTGTCCTGCCGACAAGTTTAGCTTTGTGTGGATTGTTGACTTTCCTATGTTTGAGTGGAACGAGGATGAGGGCAAGTGGGATGCCGCGCACCATATGTTTACCATGCCACAGGAGCAGTACATCGACACGTTAGAGAGCGACCCCGCCGCCGTAAAGGGCGACCTCTACGACCTTGTGCTAAACGGCTTTGAGCTTGCGTCGGGTTCTATCCGTATCCATGACCCGGAGCTCCAAAAGCGCATTTTTAGGGTAATTGGCTTAAGCGATGAGGAAGGAGCTGCCAAGTTTGGCTTTTTGACGGAGGCGTTTAAGTACGGCGCGCCGCCGCACGGCGGGATAGCCCCCGGCCTTGACAGGCTCGTCATGCTAATGTGCGGAAAATCTTCTATTAAAGAGGTAATCGCGTTCCCTAAGAACAGCTTTGCGCAAAGCCCGATGGACGGCGCGCCCGGCGATGTTGACCCGTGCCAGCTTGAGGAGCTGGGGCTGAGTATCAGAACTTAGAGTTTAGAACTGAGACGGCTGGGGTAGGGCAGAGAGGGGCTGCAACGAGAGCAATGTCTCTATTGATTTTTAATTCATTTGCAGGGTATAATTTGCGCAATACAATAAATTTAAGGATACTGAATGAATCTAGGGACAAAGTTTAAGGAAACAATCTCGTCCGTTGTTCCGATTATGGCGATTGTCATCATTCTGGGACTGACGGTGGCTCCTCTTGGAGCTGAACTGCTGTGGCTATTTGTTGTAGCCGGCGTGATGGTCATTATCGGGCTGACGCTCTTCCTTGCGGGTGTCGACATTGGCATTCTCCCCATAGGAGAGGCGGCTGGTTCGGCTCTTGTAAAGAAGCGCAACCTGCCGTTGCTGCTCATAGTCGCGTTTATCACGGGCTTTTTTATCACTGCCGCCGAGCCTGACGTGCAGGTTTTGGCGGACCAAATACACTCTGTAAACACGGCAATACAAAAAACGCCTCTTGTAATGATGATTGCGGTAGGCGTAGGCTTTTTTATTGCTATCGGTCTTTTGCGCACTGTCCTGTCCCTTCCTCTTAACGTTGTGCTTGCAATTTCATACGCGGCGCTTTTTGCTTTGGCGGCCTTTACACCTGAATCCTTTGTGCCTGTAGCCTTCGATTCTGGAGGAGCGACAACAGGTCCGATGACGGTGCCTTTTATTATGGCGCTTGGCATGGGCGTTGCCGCCGTGCGCGGAAACGACGATGACAGCTTCGGCCTTACAGGCGTGGCCTCCGTTGGTCCTATAATGGCGGTGCTTGTCTTTGGCCTTATGGCGGGCTCACCCGAAACCGCAAGCGACGCGGGGCAGGAAGCTTCGGCGGAGGCGGCTACGGGCTTTGCGGCGCTTATTGAAGTAATCCCCGATGTATTCTCTGAAGTTATAAACGCGATGGTGCCCCTAACCATCCTTTTTATTGTGTTCCAAGTAACGCTTGTTAAAATGCCGCCTGTTCAGGTGCGCAAGATGATAAAGGGGCTTGTTTATGCCTTTGTTGGTCTTGTTTTCTTTCTTGCGGGAGTAAAGGGCGGCTTTATGGAGGCAGGCCAGACAGTCGGCGCAAAGCTAGGCGCGGTTGCAAACCCCGAAAACGGCATTAACGGGTACACTGTGCTGCTCGTGGTTGTCGGCCTTTTGCTCGGCGCGGTTGTAGTTTGCGCAGAGCCCGCCGTCTGGGTGCTCACCGACCAGGTTGAAGAGGTGTCCGGCGGCACGATAAAGCGCAAGACGCTGCTCGCGGCCCTTTCTGGGGGCGTTGCGGTTTCTATCGGCCTTGCGATGGTGCGCGTCATGGCGGGCTTTAGCATTTGGTGGTATATTGTGCCGGGCTATCTTCTTTCTATTATAATGTCGTTTTTTTGTCCGAAAATGTTTACAGCAATAGCGTTTGACTCAGGCGGCGTTGCGTCAGGACCGATGACTTCAACCTTTATATTGTCGTTTACGTTAGGCGCGGCTATTGCCTGCGGCGGCGACCCCGTAACGGATGCCTTTGGCGTTGTGGCCCTTGTCGCGATGACGCCGCTTATCGCAATCCAAGTTTTAGGATTGGTGTATAAGGCAAAGATGAAGAAGTCGGAAGCGGCGCAGCAACTAGAAGACAAGACTGAGGGTGGGAGTGCAAAATGAAAAGTAGTATGCTGATGGTGTTTGTCCCAAAGGATGAGGGAGACCGCATCACTTCGGTGCTGCGGGAGGCGGGCGCGGGCGGCGGCACTGTCCTGCGCGGCCGCTCATGGTCAAATAGCGCCTTGCTGCATCTTTTGAGCATTGGAGAGACAGTAAGCGACATTGTTCTTTGCGCGGCATCTGAGGAGAAGACTCCTGAGCTGCGGGATGCCATCATCAAGGAAATGGAAGGCGAGAAGAAAAGGTACGGCTGCCTTTTTTCTGTTGACTTGACTCATGCGTACAGAAGCGGAAAGCAAAGGGAAGACTTTGCGCCCAAAAAGGAGGATAGCATGACTAGCACGCACGATCTTATAACAATAATTTTGAACAAGGGCTTTGCCGACGACGTTATGGCGGCGGCAAGGGAAGCGGGCGCGGGCGGCGGCACCGTTTTGCACGGCAGGG
>CAZDXD010000158.1:0-3306 GCA_964509415.1 uncultured Treponemataceae bacterium | reverse complement strand
CGCTCGTTGTACTTTGAATCGCTAAGCTGCCTTTTCTTGTTCGTGTTCATGACTACAAAGCGATATTCGCCGAGCTCAAGCGGCACGTATTCGCATTCGAGCGTCGCGCAGTCAAGGAGGAGCGCCGTGTCTTTCTTTCCTGTCGCGATAATAAATTGGTCCATAATGCCGCACTGCACGTTCATGAATTTGTGCTCCGACTCCTGCCCGATTTTCGCGATTTCAACGCCGTCAAGGTTAAGCCCGTAGAGCGAGGAGACGGCGCGGGCAAAGCAGCATTCAAGCGCGGAAGACGATGAAATGCCGCCGCCTGGCGGAATGCAGCTAAAGAAAAGCGCGTCAAAGCCCCGCGAAAGCGAAAAGCCTTTTCCCTTCAATATGGAGAGAATGCCGTTAAGATAATTGCAATAATCACTTTCCTTTTTATAGGAAAAATCTTCTGTTATATCAAAGCGGAAAATGCCCGGAAAACGCAGGTCATCGTACTGTATTGCCGTGTCGGAGCGCAGGCGGATTGCAAGGTAAATGTATCTATCTATCGCGGCGGGAAACACTTTGCCGCCGTTGTAGTCAATGTGTTCGCCTATAATGTTTATGCGGGCGGGCGCAGCAAAAAAGCGCACAGACTCGTCCGACGCGCCGTAGCGTTCAATAAAAAAAGAAGAAAGCTCATTTTTTAGCGCCTGCGCATCCTCTCGCGCGTAGCGATTGAGAAGGCTGAAATCATCAGGCATAAAACCCTCCGCTTTTTATTTTGCTGTTATAAAGCATTGTACCACAGGTTTTCCGCATTTGGCTGAATTTGTTAACAAATTCAGCCCTTCCAGTCAGCATTTGCAGGAACACCGCGCCGAATCCAGTTGCGGTCTTCTTCCGTGATGCTCCTTGCAACGCGGCAGGGGATTCCCAACGCGACAGAGTTTGCAGGTATGCTGGATGAAACCACGCTTCCCGCGCAGCGACTGCAGACTATACTATGCCGAGATACTGTGCATTGACAGGATACTGTCAATAATCTTTCGCAAAATTTTTTGCAAACCCCATTAGAACAAAATCCTCAAAGCCCTTGCTGTGTCTCCTTTGCGACCATATTAAGGCGTTCCATGCGCGATTCGCTAGAAGCTGCCCAGCGAGGCGACGGGCAACGTCCGGAAGCCTTGCTGGATCGCGCAGTGCAAGCTTCTAGCGGCTACGCTGCGCGATTCGCTAGAAGCTACGCTGCGCAATTCGCTAGAAGCTACGCTGCGCAATTCGCTAGAAGCTACGCTGCGCAATTCGTCAGCTGTCGGCTGACGTTTCGCAAATCGCTTGCTGACATTTTGTCAGCTTACGCCTGACGTTTTGTAAATCGACAGCTGATTCAATCAGTATAGGCTATACTGATTGCCAGTATAGCCTATACTTTTCATCAGTATAAGCTATACTGTTCATCAGTATAGCTTATACTGCGCGAGTAAATCGGCGGCTGACGCTTTATAAGTAAGAATCATTCTCATGTTTGTGCGTATATGCCTCCAGCGCTCAGCCGGAAAATCATAGTAGGCAAGCGTTTCTTCTATGCCGCGCTCCATTGTCTTTGCCACTGCCATATCTTTTTTTTGTACACTCGAATTTGCGAAAGATATTATACGTTACCGAAATTTTCGTTGTTGCCGACACAGGCATTGCAGAGAGGGGCTTGCACGACGAGCTTATGGCAAAAAGCGGCATTTACGCCTCGTATTACAAGCTAGGGTATGCGGGGGATTTAGAGCTGAGAGCTTAGAACTGAGAACTAAAGACGCTTTGGGCGGCGCAAGCGAAGTCTTGTGGGACGTGTGTGGATGAGGCATCGCCATCCTGCTTGCACAAAGCACCCGTTTGCTGTATCCTGCAAGGTATATTCCCGCTTTAGACGGGCAGAAAAACTTTCTTTAGGAGAAATAAGTGGGGGGGGGGGGGGGCTGATACTCTAACCTTTCTATTCCTTTACGCGCGCGGTCTGATCATTGGGCGGGAGACGGCACTGTGAAGTTCGGTCTATACGTGACAAGGCCCAAAGGGTATGCCATCCTAAACATTGGTGATGACATTCAGAGCATCGCGGCAATGCAATACCTGCCGCGGGTTGATGAGCTTTATAACCGCGAGGCAAGCGACCCCGGCGGCGACAAGATAAAGATGATTATGAACGCGTGCTATATGAACAACCCTAAGTGCTTCCCGCCTTCAGAGCGGGTAGAGCCTTTGCCCATATCGATGCACCTTGCCCCCCCCGTGCGGGAGGCAATGCTTTCTAATCCAGATACCGCGCGGTGGTTCAAGAAGAATGAGCCAATCGGCTGCCGCGACACAGAAACAGAGCGCTTTTTAGCGTCTAAAGGCATCCGCGCGTATTTTTCAGGTTGCCTCACCCTCACGCTAGGCAAAAAGTACCGCAACAGCGGGGAACGGCGCGGGATCGTCTTTGTTGACCCGTACATTGCCCATGTGTTCCGCGAATTAGATCCGCTTAGATGGCTTGCAGCTGGGTTTTGCGGACTTATGCATTATAGAACATGGATTTGCGTAGCAAAAAAAATGAAGCATTCATACTGCCAGAATCTAAAGAAAGGAAATCTTTTGCGCCGCCTTTTTTACTCCGCCATTTTTATAAAGACATACAGCCAACTCTTTTCGCTGTCCGAGCTTAGAGAAGCTGAATATGTTACGCACAATGTCAAGGTTGACGCTGTTGCCAAAGGCGGCGGCCGCTCTGTCGATGAGGCACTGCTTTTGCACGCTGAAAGCCTTGTTAAAAAGTACGCCGCCTCAAGCCTTGTAGTTACAAGCCGCCTGCATTGCGCGCTTCCCTGCCTTGCCGTAGGCACGCCCGTCTTGTTCACCAATGGCGAGCTGCTAAATACCTTTGACTCAAATGCAAGATTCGGCGGTCTTCTTGACTTGCTCAACGTGGCGTGGGTAAAAGGAACTCGCGTTGCGGAATGTCCCGCTTTTTCTATTAAGAATAAGGAGACTTGGAAACCCATTGCCGAAAAGCTTCAAAAGACTTGCGAGGAGTTTGTGGCAGACGTTTAGTCGGTAGACTGCCTGCCTGTCGCCCGCCTGTCGGCAGACAGGCAATTCACTCACAATTACGCCCGTAATTCACTCTCTTTTTCGGTCGAAATTCAAACACTCTTTCGAGCGAAATTCAGTCGCATTTGCGGCAGGCAGGCTGTACCCCCATGCGTCTAAGATCTCAGCTCTAAACGCTCAGTTCTTAATCCCGCCCCCAATAGAAAACGTGAGCGTTACGGCATCTCTGCCGAGCGCTTCGCGCCAGCC